>JAUVUL010000227.1 GCA_030600975.1 Candidatus Aegiribacteria sp. | reverse complement strand
GATGTGAAGAATAATGAAAAATTACCGTAACCTTCCCGATGGAGTTTTCATCAGGGAATAAATAAGATGGAAGAATAAAGAATGTCAGAAATTCCTTCGAACGCATACGCACTAATGATTGGTGCGATGAAAAGTGGAACTACATCCCTCTATTCATACCTGGCGCAGCACCCCCAGATCTGCGAATGCAGAATTAAGGAGCCGGAGTATTTCTCCCGGAGTCAGAGCCACGGAGTCGAAGAAACAAGTTACGAGGAGTTGTGGAACTTTGAAGATTCCATTCACAGATATGTTCTTGATGGCTCCACAGGATACACTAAATATCCCAAGAGGAAAGGTGTTCCTGAAAGAATCAGCCGTTCCGGAATCGACCCCCTGTTTATTTACATCCTCAGAGATCCATTTGAGAGGATAGAATCCCATTATAATGCTGCAAGGTTCAACCCTGACTGGAAGCTATCCATCATGGACGGACATCTCATTAACACCAGCAACTACTTCATGCAGCTTGAGCGTTACAGAGAATATTTCCCGAAAGAGAAATTCCTTGTACTGGATTTCGATCAGTTGAAAATAGACCCGCAACAGGTTCTTCTGAAAGTGTACGATTTCCTTGGCATCGACAAAGATTTCATTCCAGAATCCTTCGAAAGAGAAAATCCGACAAGAGCCAGAAATATGTGGGAAGTGATTTATGAAAAGTTTGTCAGGGTCGCAGGTATCAACAGATACCTTCCGGAGACGCTGAAACGGGTTGGGAGAAAGATTTCTTCGGATACAAAACCGTTTAAGAGAATAACGCTTACTGAAGAAGAAAGAGAAAGCATCTTTCATCTGCTTAAAGAAGATATGCTGAAACTGAAGTCCGAGTACGGAGTTGATATCTGCAAATGGGGTTTCATCTGAACCAGGGTGAAACAGTTATTTCATGGCTGCCTCTTTGAGGAATTTCTGCCCCTGACCCTGCTGAGTATGCTTCTGTAAGTTTCTGATCCCAGTAACGCAGTGGTACCGATGTAAATAACTGCAGCAGGAACTATCTTTATGAGAAGGCTGAGTATTCTGTCCGACAGGGGCGCATTCAGATTAAAGGGGAAGAAATTACCCGCAGCAATCAGATAACCTGTCATTGCGGTGGCTGCTACAAGATATTTCAGCAATTCCGGTGCTATTCTCGAACCCTCTATTCCTCCGATCTCATTCCTGAGAAGATACGTCTGAATGCCTGTCTTGGCGGCAGAGGAAATCGATGTGGCCAGGGCCAATCCACCTATGCCCATACGCTCAATAAGAATCACATTAAGAAGGATATTGACCAGTACTCCCCATATACCGATAACCACCGGAGTAACGGTTTTCTTTATCGAGTAAAATGCCCGTCTGATGATTAATCCTATGCCGAACTGGGCGAGCCAGGGGGAATAGTACGTCAAGGCGTAACCAACATGTTCCGATTGCTCAGGTCCGAAATTTCCTCTCTGAAAGAGTATAGAAATGAAAGGTACGGAGAGAACCATTAATCCTGCTGCTACTGGTATCGTATAGAAAGATATGTGGTTTATGTAACTGGCTATTTCCTGCCTTAAGCGAGGAATGTTCCTGTCAGCTGCGATTCTGGAGAAGGAAACAGTTGAAAGTATTATGACCGGCTGAACTAGTACGATCCTGATCAGATTCTTTATTCTTGCCGCGTAATCGATGGCGGTTACTGAACTTGCCCTCAGGAAGGAAGCAAGAATCTTATCCGCAACAGGACCGAGAAAGCCAGTAATAACACCTATAATGACTGGTATAGCCAGCCTTATCATTTCCCTGAAATCACTGTCTCTTGGATCAATAACCATCCGGTACCGCAGACGGAGACGCAGAGAAATGAAAGCAGATATGGAGAACGACGCAATGGCGCCTGCAACACCGGATACTGGAATTATCATGATGCCGAGGCTATCATGTCCCAGAAGGAGAACTATGTACGAGATAACAATCTGAAAGACACGGACAAAGCTGACAAGACCGTACCTTTTCCCGTAGATCATGAAGTTATGCAAAACTCCTTCTATGGAGTTAAAGAAAATTACAGGGAGGAATATTTTCAGCATCTCACCGGCAAGAACAGATGTATTCTCTTCCAGTCCCGGACCTATAATTCGAATAACTGATGATCCGAAGAAGATGATTGCTCCGATAAGAAGAGCACCAGAGATGGTCATCCAGTTGATTATTCTGCTGATCAGGCGATTTGCAGCAGCATCTCCCTTATCGAGCATTACTCTTGCATAGATAGGCATGAACGCGGCACCGAATGCAGTAGATATTACCTGTTGAAGAAGAATGGGGATCACCATAGCGATTGAAATAGCGTCCGTCTGCCAGGTTGTTCCGAAAATGTTTGCTACTTCAGCGAATCTGAGATAGGTTATTAAAGCGATTAGCAGGTTTCCGAAAGAAAGAAAAGAGAAGCCGGTTCCTTTCCCTTTTTCTCCTGCTATCCAGACAAGATACCTTTTCAAAGAAAACCTTTCCTGTTTAACTACCGGCAGTTTCTCGGGCGGAGATGACGCTCGACTTACGCTTCAGCAGGCACATCTCGCCCGGAGAGTAAAGTATTATATCCATTGCAGGTGATATATGAAAGTAAAACCATCAGGCATGCTTCTCATCAGGATACGATCAGGTCAGAGCTTTTTCGTATACCCTCAAAGTTTCAACGGCGGTTTTCCTCCAGCTGAAGTCCCTTACCCTTTCAAGACCTTTTTCAATGTGCTCTTTCCTGCAGGAATCGTTACTTCCCATTTCAATCAGTCCTCTGGCTATTGAGTCGACAGAGAGGGGGTCGATCAGTAAGGCCGCGTCTCCTGCAATCTCGGGCATGGATGAAACGTTGGACGTAATCACCGGAGTTCCACAGGCCATGGCTTCCAGAACAGGGAAGCCAAAGCCCTCCAGGATTGAGGGGTATACAAGAAACTCAGCTGAGGAAAGCAGTGGAGCAATATCCCGGTCTTCCACGAATCCGGTCAGGTGAATTCTTTCCCTGAAGGGATGATCTGACACCAGTTCGAGCATTTTTTCATACTTCCACCCAAGTCCGCCTGTAATCACCAGTGAATGCGGAATTTTACCGCAGGAAATCGTGAAGGCCTCGAGAAGACGCGGCAGGTTCTTTCGGGGTTCAAGAGTCCCCAGAAAGAGAAAGAATTGTGAAGGCAGCCTCAACCTTTCTTTCAGTGAATTAAGAACCGATAAACTGGTTACCTTTCTGAAGCTGTCTGAAATGCCCAGATGTACCACGCTTATTTTGCTTTCGGTCCAGGAGAAAAGCCGTATAAGCTCTGAGGCCGTATAGAGGGAGTCGGTGATAATCTGCTTCGCTTTCCTGAGATGAGCCGGGAAAAACTTTCCAGACAGGGCTGAACGAAACTTATGTACGCCGGGATTTGTATAGTTTGAGAGATCGTGGACCGTAATCACCCCCGGAACTGGAAGAACGAACGGCAGAGGATAGACAGGATCATGGTATAACTGGATTCCGTCTTTTTTCATTTGCATTGGCAGACCGATCTGATACCATAATTGCAGGTGGCGGCTTGGAAAAGTAACAGTGGCGATTCTGAAACGATCTGGCAGGTCCAGTTCAAACGGAACAGGCCGATCTGTATAGAGAATGTAATCGTTTTGGTTATCTACATCCGCTAGAGCCTTGAGAAGGTGAAATATGTAATTAGGTATACCAGCTCTTAGAACTGTCAGTGGAGAAATTTTCATGCCAATTCTCATATACAATGCCGTCTCCAGTATGCACGTGTGAAATGTTCAGCAGGGAAAACCCGTGGTTCCATTTCTTAAGGGAATTCTCAAATTTAAATATAACAATACTCGTACACTGATAGTTACCGATCTTCTTCGATCGAAAATAATTTTGTAACAGGCTCACAGGACTTCAAACCGGTGTTTCGGTATATATCATCATATCTTCGGTATTAACTATTGTAGCTAAAAGGGATATTCCCATCCTTCCTGAAGCACCAGGATTTATGATAAAGGAGTCGCTATTTCATTGCGTATAGGGTTGGAAATCTCACCACTGGCCATTAATGCTTCGGGAATACCGAATTACATATTAAGGCTGCTCCATGGATTTGCCTCGATCGATAAAGAGAACCAGTACTTCCTTTACACCAACAAACCCATCCCATTTGACCTTGGATTGCCGGATAACTTCAGAACGGTAATTCTGAAAAAACCCCTTCCCCGTTTTCAGCTGTGGTTTCAGATAGAGCTTCCTCACAGGTTGAAAAAAGATGGAATCGATGTTTTTCATGGTCTATTTTCCCGGCTTCCCTTTGTTCTTCCTATACCCTCCGTTATTACCGTTCATGATCTTTCGGGGTACAAAATGCCCCGACTTCACAAGAGAAAGACACACTTCACAAACCTCATGTACCCCCTTTACATTAAAAAGACACACTTCAGAAACCGCGATTATCCTTGTTGCCTTTTTAATGTAAAGGGGGTACATGAGG
>JAUVUL010000021.1 GCA_030600975.1 Candidatus Aegiribacteria sp. | reverse complement strand
CTAGTATCCACAACTGTCTACGACGCTTCGAAACAAAAGCTGGTGAAAAATGCAGGTTAACCGCACCCGTGCGTGAGCTTAACGAACTCCATTGAAATATGGGCAGAAGCTACTTGACAGGCTTGCCTGGGGTGAATACGATGTACATATGATACGGTTTGAATTCGATTCCCGGAAAACCGGAGGAATATTCAGAAATTATGTAGGCTTCTTTGAAATCGTTGGTTGGATGAATCTACGGAGGTCACAACCATGCCCGATATGAGTATCGAATCCGAATTACGCCGACACAATGCCGAGTTGCAGAAGCGCATTGTCGAGCTGGAAAACGCTATTACCGAGCGCAAGCATATGGAGGAGGAGCTGAATGCCAGCGAAGAACAGTATTTCAACCTGTTCAATAATGCTAATGATCTCATTCAGATCGTAAGCCCCTCCGGGAAAATCCTTGCGGTGAACAAGAAATGGTTGGCGACCCTGGAATACTCGCAGGAAGAGGTAAAGAACCTTCGGATGACCGATATCCTTCGTGATGACGAAATACCACAGATCGCTGTGCAGCTGCGAAAAGCCGCAGCGGGAGAAAGTGTCAGTATTGAAACGGTTTTCATTTCTAAAAGCGGTAAGGAAATCAACGTGGAGGGTAATGGAAATGGCATCTTCAAGGATGGCAAATTTATTTCTGCTGTCGGGATATTCAGGGACATCACCGAGCGCAGACAGGCTGAGAATCAGATATTAGACCTAAAAGAATTTAATGAAGCTATTGTCAACAATCTTGCTGACGGAATTATCCTTGAGAATGACGATGGCATCATTGAATTCGCTAATCCTGCCATGTTGAGATTGTTGGGATATGAATATGACGAACTGGTTGGTAAACAATGGATTTCTATCGTACCTGATGATCAAGTCGAAATAGTAAAAAATGCGAATAAAAGAAGACTTCGAGGAGAATCTGATCAATACGAGATGGAACTGATAAAGAAGAGCAAAGAAAGAATATCTGTTCTTGTTAGCGGAGTTCCGCACTATCAGAATGGAATTTACACAGGCTTACTTGCCGCCTTTATTGACATTACCGAACGTAAGCAGGCTGTAAATGCGCTGCTGGAAGCGAATAGAATTATCAGCCGCAGCCCGGCGGTGGCTTTCCTGTGGAGCATGGAGAAAGACTGGCCTGTTGAATTTGTCTCGGAGAATGTGGAAAAATTGACTGGATACTCCTCACAGGAATTCATCGAGAGAAAGGTTTCCTATAAAGACATAATTCATAGTGATGATCTTGAAAGAGTGGCAGGAGAAGTAACAAAGTACAATAAAATCGAAGGGCTGCAAACATACGCGCATAAACCTTACAGGATTATTACTAAAAACGGAGATGTTAAGTGGGTTGATGATAAAACTTATATCCGCAGAGATTCCCGGGGAATAACTACATATCACGAAGGAATTGTTTCTGACATCACAGAAGAGATGAAACTTGAGGAACAATTACGCCAGTCCCAGAAGATGGAATCCGTCGGGCGTCTGGCGGGGGGAGTGGCCCATGACTTCAACAACATGCTGAGCGTAATACTCGGCCATACGGAGATAGCCATGGAGCAGATGACCCCGGATCAGCGGCTTCATGCCCATTTGACGGAAATCCGCACTGCTGCCGAGCGCTCCGCGGACCTGACGAGGCAACTGCTGGCCTTCGCCCGCAAGCAGACCATCGTTCCCAGGATTCTCGACCTGAACGAGACCGTGGAAGGGATGATCAAAATGCTGCGGCGTTTGATTGGTGAGGACATCCATCTCACCTTATTGCCGGGAGAGGATTTGTGGCCGGTCAGGGTAGATCCGGTGCAGATCGATCAGATCCTGGCTAACCTGTGCATCAACTCACGGGACGCCATCGAAGGAGTGGGCAAGGTCACCATCGCAACGGGAAACGTTACTCTGGACGAGGCCTACTGCGCCGACTATCCCGGGTTTATACCAGGCGAGTATGTGCTCCTGACAGTGAGCGACACGGGCAGCGGCATGGACAAGGAGACACAGGAGAGGCTTTATGAGCCGTTTTTCACCACCAAAGAAATTGGGAAAGGTACCGGCCTGGGGCTGGCCACGGTCTACGGAATAGTCAAGCAGAACGATGGTTTCATATACGTATACAGTGAACCGGGTCAGGGGACGATCTTCAAGATCTATCTGCCCCGGCATGCGGACAAGGTCACACAAATGCAGAAGGAAGGTCAGGTGCAACCGATCAGATGCGGGTGCGAAACCGTACTTGTGGTGGAAGACGAATCTACTATCCTGCAACTGACCGCTATGATGCTCAAACGCCAGGGTTACACCGTGTTGACCGCTTCCTCGCCGGGTGAGGCTATCCGCCTGGCCGGGAAGTACCTTGGCGATATCCATCTGCTTATAACCGACGTTGTGATGCCCGAGATGAACGGCCGGGATCTGGCCAGGAACCTTTTGACCTACTACCCGGACCTCAGTCACCTGTTCATGTCCGGCTATACAGCCAATGTTATCGCCCACCACGGAGTACTGGATGATGGTGTGCACTTCATTCAGAAACCGTTCACAAACCAGGACCTGGCAGACAAGGTGCGGGAAGCGATTGACAGTGAACAGGAAGATCATGATTCTGCAACAAGGCGCTCCAGCGGCATGTGAGCCTTGCGGTTACACTTATTATGGATAGAGATGCAATCAATCGGAATATAGAAAACACAGTAAGTAAAGTTGCGTATGTTCTCAAACAGTATTGCTCAGACAAAGGGTGTCCATGCAATATCAAGCAGTTTGTGTATTGGGCAGGCAAACAGCAGGGGTCGGGATGGCAGGATAATATTCAGAATCAACTTGTAGAATCATCACTGAAACTGGTTTGCTTTGAACAAATCGGTGACTGCGAAAAGTCCTACGGGTTAGAAGGTTCATACATCTGTAATAACTGCGGGATTAAATGGAACCATTTTTCGATAGAGTGGAGAATGCTTGCATTCCATAAACGATTAATGAAAGTCGGAGCTGATGATCCCGGCAAGCTTTACGAGGAACTGATCAGTAATGATGTTTTTGCAACAGTCGGATTTGAACCTGCCGGAAGAAAAACCTTATCACTTGAACAGTGGGTAGCTTTCATGCTCGGCAGGAACTTGAAAACATAAGCAGGATTCTGGCGAAGAATGTTCTCAGGTCTAAGACGCACCAGGTGATTACATAGGGCGGTCACAGACACCGCCGAAATGGAGGATCGTGTTCATGGGAAAATACCAGCCTGAAACTTACGGTGAGAAAATTGCAGACATTTACGACGACTGGTACAGTTCACCTGAGGAAGCTTCGATCTCTTTGCTGAGTGACCTGGCACATCGCGGGCGCGTACTGGAGCTGGGGATCGGAACTGGCCGTATTGCATTACCATTGAAGGAAAAGGGTATCGACATTCACGGGATCGATGCATCTCCGTCCATGATCGAGAAACTCCGTGCGAAACCTGATGGAAAGGACATCCCTATAACATTAGGGGATTTCTCAGAAGTCCCCGTTGAAGGCAAGTACGATCTGATCTTTGTTGTCTTCAACACCTTTTTCTCCTTACTTACACAGGAAACACAGTTGGAATGTATTCAGAACGTTGCGAAACACCTGACCGGAAAAGGGTCTTTTCTGATCGAAGCTTTCGTTCCGGACCTGGGGAGATTCGATCGAGGCCAGAGTGTCCGGTCGACGGAAGTTGGTGAGAACAGGGTTAAAATCGATGTATCGCAACATAATCCGCTTAAGCAGCATGTAACCAGCCAGCATATGATCCTTACAGATAACGGTATCCGGCTTTATCCTGTAACTATCCGATACACGTGGCCATCGGAGCTGGACATGATGGCCAGAGTCGCTGGCATGAAGCTGGTTGATAGATGGGGTGATTGGGAACGAGGACCCTTTTCAACAGGCAGCGGAAAGCATATATCGGTCTATGGGCTTTTATAGAGCGATATTCGAAGTCCGGTGAACACTACTGTACTGTAACCTTGTCAGTATACAGCACAGAGGGAAGACTGATGGAGGAAATATGCCCGACAGGAAAGACAAATCAGGAGTACACCGCAGCAAGGCTGAGTTCGAGAAACTATCTTCCGAGCTGGACGAGGCCATTAGCGCAAGTATGAGGGCAGAAGAGGCTCTTCAAGAAAGCGAAAATAAATATCGCTCTCTCACTGAAATATCAACTGACATAATTTTTACGTTGGATACTAAAAGAAAATTCACCTATATCAGTTCTGCAATCGAAATAGTAACAGGTTTTCCCTGGAAACATTTCATAGGGCGTTCTTTCACAGAGATGATCGCTCCCGATTATATTGATTCAACTGTTGATCGTTTTAATAGAGGCCTCTCTGGAGAAGATATACCTCTTTACGAAATTGAAGTTCTGCATAAAGACGGAGGAACAATACCCGTTGAGTTGAATAGTTCTTCTCTTCTTGATAATCAGGGAAAGGTTTGTGGCAGAATTGTTGTTGGACGTGACATCACCAAACGCAGGAAAGCCGATGAACGAATCAGTTTTTTATCTACTGTTGTGGAGCAATCCGCCGACGGAATGGCAATCGCCGACCTCGAAGGAAATTTGCTTTTCGTAAATGATTCATGGGTAAGTATGCACGGTTACGAAAAGGCGGGGGAACTCCTCGGTCATAACCTGAGTATCTTCCACAACGAGAAGCAACTGAAGAATGATGTTGAACCTTTCCATAAAAAAGTCATGGAAAACGGATACTATTCGGGTGAGGTCGGTCATATTCGCCAGGACGGTACGGTATTCCCAACTCAAATGACAACTACTTTAATCAGGGACGAAAAAGGAAACGCAGTTGCCATTGCAGGCGTAGCTTCCGACATCACCGAACAAATTAAACTGGAGTCTCAATTGCGCCAGGCTCAGAAGATGGAATCCGTCGGTCGTCTTGCAGGGGGTGTGGCACACGATTTCAATAACATGCTGAGCGTAATTCTCGGCAATACTGAGATGGCCATGGAGAAGGTGGACCCGGATCAACCGCTCTACACCCATTTAACAGAAATCCACTCGGCCACAGAGCGCTCCGCCGACCTGATCAGGCAACTACTGGCCTTCGCCCGTAAGCAGACCATCGCCCCCAGAGTTCTCGATCTGAATGAGACCGTGGAAGGGATGCTCAAGATGCTGAGGCGGCTCATCGGCGAGAATATTGATCTCGTCTGGATGCCGGGGGCGGAGGTGTGGCCGATCAAGGTCGACCCGTCACAGATCGATCAGATCATGGCCAACCTTTGCGTCAACGCACGAGATGCCATCGATGGTGTGGGCAGGGTCACCATCGAAACAGAAAATGCTACTCTGGACGAAGCTTACTGCTATAATTATCCAGAGTTAGCCCCTGGTGAATACATACTTCTGATCATGAGCGACGATGGCTGCGGCATGGACAAAGAAACCATGAATGTTCTTTTTGAGCCGTTCTTCACCACCAAGGATCCTGGCAAGGGAACCGGTCTGGGGCTTGCTACGGTCTATGGCATAGTCAAACAGAACGGTGGCTTCATAAACGTATACAGCGAACCGGGCCAGGGGACGACTTTCAGAATCTACCTTCCACGGCACACAGCCAGGGGTGACGAGACACTGAAGGCAAGTTCGACAGAACTGCTCCGATTCGGGTGCGAAACCATCCTTCTGGTGGAGGACGAAACATCGATCCTGAAATTGATCACCTTGATGCTCGAACACAAGGGGTACATCGTGATAGCCGCCTCTACTCCGGGCGAGGCTATCCGTCTGGCCAGGGAACACTCCGGTGATATCCATCTGATCATAACCGACGTTGTGATGCCCGAGATGAACGGACGTGATCTGGTAAGGAATCTTCTGTCTATCTATCCGAGCATAAAGCGTCTGTTCATGTCCGGTTACACTGCCAATGTTATTGCCCACCACGGAGTGCTGGACGAGGGTGTACACTTCATCCAGAAGCCATTCACGAACCAGGAAATTGTAGCCAGAGTGCGCGAGGCGCTGGATAGTGAATAGGGAATTAACCCGGTGGGCTGATACTTTTTTCGATAAACATGAAGGATAGGGGTTATTTTATGAAATATGCAATCATGTTGGCAGTTGTATTAATTACAATTGGATGTTCAAATCCGGAGGAATCCGGTTCTGCGGCGCAGACCTTCTATGTATCCACCCTGGGCGATGATTCAAACGACGGTTCGCTGAGTGCTCCCTGGAGAACCATTCAGTACGGAGTGAACCAGATGCAGGCCGGTATGACTCTGCACATAATGGCAGGTACCTTCACGGAAAGGGTTGAGGTTTCTCTGGACGGTAGTGGAAGTTCCCGGGGAATTCTCTTAACGAACCATGGTGATGGAAGTGTTATTATTAGTGGTTCCGGTATAACCCTTCCACAGGACTGGGGCGGGTTGCTTGATATCACAGGAAGTAAGAATGTTACAGTTGATGGTCTTACCGTAATGAACGCATCCGGAGGAGACAACGCAGCGGGCATTCTTGTTGATGGTTCCAGCGAGATCAGCATTCTCGCCTGTACAACCTGGAATACAGTTTCCTCCGGTATAGGTGTATGGAACAGCGATTATGTAAGCATCGATTCGTGTGATGTCGGGAAGGCCTGCAACGGCGGTGAGCAGGAGTGCATAACCATCGCTGGATCGAACAATTTCAGTGTAACTTACTCTTCAGTGCACGACGGAGCCGGGGGAGTTATAGGTGGCGAAGGTATTGACGCGAAGGACGGCTCCTGTAACGGTGTGATCAGTAGCAATCATGTCTGGGGCCTGGACAGACTGGGAATCTACGTTGACAGCTGGAACAAAAGCACCAACACCATCAGTATTTGCAACAATCTTGTTTATAACTGCGATGGAGACGGATTCTCGGCAGCTGCCGAATCATCCGGAGTTCTTTCCAACATCCAATTCTACAATAATCTTGCCTACGGTAATACCGGTAACGGGCTTACGGTAGGCGCGTGGGGAGAACCGGGTGTAACCCATCCGATTGACGGCATCACGATTATCAATAATACGTTTGTGGGCAATGGAGTGGCTTCATGGGGTTGCGGCGTAAGCGTTGAGAACTCCGAGGCGGATAACATTATTGTACGGAACAACATTCTTTCAGGTAACACTACCGGCCAGTTCAACGCGGAGGCGTACGGCACTGGATTCCAGGCTGATCATAATCTTATAGACGGAGCAAGTGACTACTATGGTGATTATCATGTGGAGGGAGATCCCGAGTTCACCAATCCTGGAAATAATGATTACCATATAACTTCAACATCTCCCGCAGTAGACCAGGGAAACCAGCTCCAGGCTCCCGTTACGGACATGGACGGCCTTCCCAGGCCGTCAGGAAGCGACTATGATATTGGCTGCTTCGAATATCAGCAATAGTTGGACATATCCTGTTGCGATGAATAAAGAACGTCTTCTGATGCGGCAAACCAGCCGGCATCACATCGGATAGGAAGCAACCTGAATGCAGGAGTTGAAACTGTATTTTCGTTGCATTAAAGAGGAAGGTTTAGATGAAACAGATAGTGGCAGCTTCTACATTACCCGGTCCACAGACCAGCTTCATGGGTAAAGCATCCGTCCTGATACTCCTTCCCCTGTTATTGCTTACCTTTTACGCTTACGCAGATACAACTGGAATCGTGGGTGGTTTCGTCTCGGATATGGACGGAAAGCCGCTTATCGGAGCCACTGTAATGATAGAGGAAACCTACCTGGGCACCATGACGGATGCCAGGGGAGAATACGTCATTGCAGGGGTTACTCCGGGCAGCTACTCTATAACCGCCAGTATGGTAGGCAGATCCTCCTCCAGGATGGAAGGTGTCCTCGTGGTTGCCGATCAACTGAGCAGAGTTGATTTCGAGCTGTTTGAAGATCCCACGGGTTCAACTGTTATCACTGTTCAGGAGACAAGAAGCCATATCCTTCAGGACATTCCCGCCACCCTGCACCTGATGGACTTCACCGAAATAAGAACGCTGACCTCAAGGACTATTGTTGATGTGGTTTCCTCCCAGCCGGGTGTGGTGACCAGCCGTGGTGAGATTCACGTTCGGGGCGGCCGTAGCGGAGAGGTTGATTACCTCTTTGACGGCGTCTCAATCCGCTCTCCAATAAGTAACAAGTTCAACCTGGAACTACCCCTTGGCGCTATATCAAACGCAATGCTGATGACAGGTGGGCTTGGTGTTGAATACGGAAATTCCATGTCGGGAGTTGTTAACCTCATCGGAAAGGAGGGTGGAGATTCCTACCACGGTTCGATGATACTCCGGCACGGAGACATCACAACCGCTTCCTTTCAATCCGGAGAGCAGCTTTTCATGGAAGAAACGGATGTGGAGCAATGCAGAAGTAACCTGAATGGTATTGAGGGGTCGGTTTCTGGTCCTGAGCCCATCACGGAAACACTTCTTCCTTCAATTGGAATTAGCATCCCGGGGCAGATGAGATTCAGCGCGTCCGGACAGATCTCTTTAAGCGGCAGGGACACCCTGGACACCCGCGATAGATGGGAGAACAACTGGCAGACCGATATGTCGGGTGTTGCCAAGCTAACCTACAGACCGCTTAACAGAACCAGCTTCACTTGCACCGTCCTGGGTTCCTACAGAGAAATGGGATGGAATGAATGGGCCTGGTCCAGGTTCCATCTCCCGGCCTATATCGATGACATCACATACCTCGGAAGAAGCCAGGATCACGCACTTCCAATCCTCTTCAGCGAAACAACCGGTATCACCTTCAATGCCACACAACTGCTTGGGAGCGAAACCTGCCTCAAGCTCACAGTGGGTATTATGAAGTTCCAGGAATGGAACCGCATACGGACACAGGGGGGTGGTTACATCGGAGAGAACACATACCCCATCTACTGGTTCACACAGTATCATCCTGAAGAGAGGATTACTGATTCCCTCGGTTTCTATCACACGGGTACACACCCTAATGTATGGTTCGATTCCAAGGCAAAAGTGAGCAGCATAATGATTGGTTTTGACTCGAACCCCAATACCAGGACACGCATAAAGGCGGGGATTTCAGGCGATTACTACGACCTTTACCAGTACAATGTCTACGCCGAGAACTATGGCGATATATTCATTTCTAAGTGGAACGCTTACCCTCATTCGGGATCCTGCTACCTCCAGGGAAGTTACAGGTTTGGAGGAGGAGTCATAACCACAATCGGACTCAGGGCTGATATGTTCAATACCAATACCTCGGTATTCATTCCCGAAACCGGTGATAACGTCCGGATTAAGGCAAAATGGCATATCAGTCCAAGAGCGGGTTTTTCCGTTCCCTTCAGCGAGACTTCCGTTTTCTTCACAACATACGGACACCATTTCCAGATGCCTTCCATGAACTGTCTTTTCCTTGAGACATCCTACAACCTTGCCGAGGACAGGATAGTAGCAGGCAATCCGGACCTTGATCCTGAGATGACGCAGATCTTTGAAGTGGGGATAAGACATTTTATCGACAGGTTCACTGAACTTTCACTGGCCGCCTATTACAAGGATATCACAGGTCTGGTAAACACCAAAGACCACAGTGAGGGCACTTACTACGTTTTTTCCAACGATGACAGCCATGGAATGGTAAGAGGCATTGAAGCCACCCTTAACAGGAGAGCGGGAAGTAATATTTCAGGACAGATTTCTTATTCTCTTTCCATTGCCAAGGGCAAATACTCATCCATGCTGGAGAGGTACAATTATGCTCAGATGGGAGTTTTGTACATTTCCAACGAAGATAACTACCTTGACTGGGATCAAACACATACGGCATCTGCATCCATTGAGATCAGATCTTTTGAATCGGAGGGACCGGAAGTGGCGGGAATCCATCTCCTGGAAAACACCAGACTTGGTATTTCCTGGAATTACGGCAGCGGGATGCCGTATACACTCCCACCTGTAGAGGAAGAGCTTATCGAAACCAATACAGAGAGGTACCCCTTTTCCATGCAGACTGATATTGTCCTTTCCAGAATGTTCTGCATAGGCTCAACCGAGCTGAATCTTGTGCTGGGAGTATTCAACCTCTTCAATAGAGAAAACATAGTTCACATTTACGATACTTCACTCTTCCACACAACCGGTGATCCGGGTGGTGCGGCGGGTAACGCGAGGGCCTGGTCTCCAGCCAGGCATTTCATACTGTCTGCGGGGATATCATGGTAATCAGCCAAAGGATAGTCTTCACTG
>JAUVUL010000295.1 GCA_030600975.1 Candidatus Aegiribacteria sp. | reverse complement strand
TTGGCATTCAGTAATATCATACAATATGACAATTATACCCTGTATCGGGAACCATGAGTAAACGGAAGACTAGAATCTGCGTATGAAAATAAGAACCGGAATTCTGCCATTAATCACGCTGTTCATAGCGAATGCAGCTGCCCCAGCGGCCGGAGTACGTACTCCCAAGCTTGTTCCCGCCTATCCATGGGAAACCGAATACGCAAGCGAATTGCTCGTTGATCCTGGTGTATCCTGGAAACTGGTACATTCCATTCAGAGGAGCTTCATCTGCTGGCGGCTTTTCTACGGGTCCATCCCTGTATCGACATTGGGCTGCTTTCCAATTGATGAGATGAACCATCGATCGATGGAGTGGTCTCTGCGAGACACCTGGACCACCATGAACAGGAACAACTGTCTGCGAACAGCAAGGGACCAGACCTCTCTTATACCGACAATCTACCTGCCCCTGGACATGCCGCCGATACTGGCGGGCGCGATAGGCGAAGGCGGACAGATAGATATCAGCGGTTACCAGAAGATCACGCTATCCGGAATAAGCCATTACAGGCCGAATGCGGTTGAAAGGGAGGGGGAGAGCCAGTCACTCTTCCCTGATCTCAAGATGGAACAGGAATTAAGGGTTCAGCTGGAAGGAACGATCGGTGAAAAGGTACATGTTAATGTAAACCATGACAGCCAGAGAAGCTTCGGTCCCCAGAGCAGCGTCAGCCTGCGTTACGAAGGATACGAGGATGAGATAATACAGAGTATCGAGATGGGTGATATCAGCCTTTCTATTACCGGGCCTGAATTCGTCTCGTACAGTATTCCCCACCAGGGGCTTTTCGGAGCCAAGATAGTGGCTCAGGTTGGTCCCGTTGAATTTACCACCATAGCAAGCCGTGAATCCGGGTCTACCGAATCTTCGGAATTCGTCGGCCAGGCCACCCTTGTTGAAGACAGTATTCTTGATATACACCCGGCGGATAATTACTTCTTCTACACAATGCCCGATTCCCTTGAGCAGCCCCAGATCGCATCGATCAGGGTCTTTCAGGATGACGATGATGGAACCAACAATGAGGAAACCGGGGCGGTCGAGGGGGCATGGTTCATTGAAGGCACTACCACGACTGGCACCGGTTACTGGGATGAGCTTCTGCCCGGCCTTGATCTGGATTACGTTCTGGTCGATTCAGCCACGACCATCCGTTTTAACAGGCCTGTCAACAATAATTATAGGATAGCCATCTGGATGGTCACTGCGCAGGGTGACACCATCGGTAATGCTACTCCGGGTTCGGACTGGAATCTGAAGCTCATTAAACAGATCAGGCCCCTGCCTGACTATCCAACCTGGGACTACGAACTGCGGAACAGGTATTTCCTTGGAGCGAACAACATCGTTCAGGAGAGCTTCAACTGTGCAATTTATCTTACCAGGTCTGGCGAAGACCCTATCCAGACGCAGGGTGAAATTCCCTTCATTCAACTTCTCGGTCTTGATACAAATGGTGACGGTTCGCTTGCCGACGAGGAAAATGCCGTTGACTGGGACAACGGTTTCCTCGTGTTTCCACAGAATAGGCCCTTTACCGATGACACTCTGGAGGTTACGAACCCGGCTGTCTACGATGAGAACAACCCCCTTCCTGTACAGAGCAAGTACTTCATTGAGGTAAGTTACAGGGCGGCTTCAACCACATATTCGCTGGGGCGCATGGGGATAATACCCGGTAGTGAAAATGTTACTCTTACCAAGGCTGGAGTAACTACACCCCTTGTCAAGAACGTTGACTACACGATTATCTATGAAATCGGACTGCTTACACTGATGGGAGAAGCCGCCGAGGAGGCCCAGAATCCCAGTAACACAGTGCGCGTTACATTCGAGTACCTTCCCCTTTTCGCTGCACAGAAGAAGACCCTGATAGGAACAAGGGCCGTCTACGAGATTGGAAGTGATTCATGGCTGGGAGCCACGGTAATGTTCGAGAGCGCAAGTACACCCGGAGAAAGACCGAGGGTTGGAGAGGAATCCACCAGGACCCTGGTTGCTGATATTGACGCACACTTTGAAGCAAAACCGGAATTTCTTACCGATTTTGCGAACATGATTCCCGGGATTAACACTGAGGCACAGAGTAACACGACCATTTCCGGTGAAATAGCCATGAGTTTTCCAAATCCGAACGTGGGTGGCGTTGCCTATATCGATGATATGGAGGGTATAGAAACGGCCTTTCCCGTAGGGCAGAGTAGAACTGCATGGCACCGCTCAAGTATTCCCGATCCGGTTTCTTCACAGGTTAATCCTGCCGGAGAGATCCGGTGGTACAATACATATAGAAGATGGAAACTGGAAGATATCGTCCCAAACGTTACAGGCAGCCAGGAGGATAATTATGTGAACAATATACTGGAGCTTTATTTCCAGCCGGAGGAAAACAGCAGTGATTCCTGGGGCGGGATCATGAGATGCATGGACAAGTACGGGATGGATTTTTCCACAAAGACTTATCTCAGAATGTATATCAGGGTTACAGGTTCCGCCGAGAATGCCAATATCTGTCTCGATCTCGGAGAGAGAATAGATGAAGATTCCTACTGGCTTGAAAGGATAGCTGGAGAGCTTGTAAGAAGGGCCAACGGGGAACTCGATACTGAGGACCTGAACCAGAATGGTAAGGTAGATATATCCGAAGATTACAATGAAGATACTGGCCTGGATAATCTCTGGGATACTGAGGAAAACCCCCCCGAGGGAGGTGATCCAAATCTGGACAATTACTCTTACAACGGGAACGATCCTCCATCCGTAAGATACGACAGCATAAACGGTTCACAAAATAACCAAGAACTTGATACAGAGGATCTTAACAGAAACGGTGTACTGGACCGGACCAATACGTTCTTCCGGATCAACATACCTGTAGACGATCCCGATTACATAGTATCCGGTCCTAATGCAAATGGATGGATGCTCATTGAGATTCCGCTGGGTGACACAACAGTCGTTTCAGTTCCCGGATTCGTAACAGGGACACCAACCTGGGAAAAGATAAGCTACGCGAGGCTCTGGGTGGATGGTTTTACAAGTGCTGATACTATACAGATTTATGATCTCGAGGTAGTGGGCAACAAATGGGAAGAGTTAGGTGTATTCAATTGTGATGTAATAAGTATTACACCTGTACTTCCTTCTGAAAAAATGTACGTTTACACGGTTAACAATAAGGATAACCCCGAGTACGCCAACGATCCACCTCCCGGTGTTGATCCGGGAGAGGATGAGTACGGTGACCCGCGACTTGAGGCGTCTCTCTCTCTTGTGGCCGAGAACATAGTCGGTGGACATTACGGTCTGGCAACCCAGAGTTTCTATAGCGGGGAGGATTATACCGGATACAAACAGATAAGATTTCTGGTACATGGAGAAGAGCAGTTCGATTCAGAGCTTATGTACAGGCTGGGAACCGATAGCCTCAATTACTATGAGATAGGAGTCGGCATAGAGCCCGGCTGGCAGATAGTAGAGGTTAACCTTGATGATCTTGTAGATCTGAAGACCAGGAAGAATGAATCGGAGCTCGAATATATCAGGGAAGGGGATCTGGCTGTACGGGGTTCCCCGAATTTTGCCAGGATCATGGAGATGAGCATTGGTCTGCGAAACAACTCAATTACTCCATTGAACACCACGGTATGGGTTGATGATATTACGCTTGACCAGCCATGGAGTAATTCCGGGACAGCTCATAGAGTAACAGTTGGTGTGGATGTAGCC
>JAUVUL010000133.1 GCA_030600975.1 Candidatus Aegiribacteria sp. | reverse complement strand
GCTGCTCCAGGTCGATGATGTTGCCGATCATCGGAGTGAGGGTGTCATTCAGGATGGAGTTCTTCACACTGATCCTCCCCACCATCATGTCGGGGAAGGCGTTGTTAACGTATCTTGGTTGGTTGAAGTACGTGAACCACTCGTCATTGCCGACCCAATTCGGATCGGTGCTTCCTCCTTCTCCGCTCAACTTGTACTCGTGCGTCGGCAGGAACCAGGGCTCGTCCGAAAAGGATATATCTTCATGATCCCCTATGAGGAGAAGATACGATGGCTTTTTGATCCCGCTCCCCCAGTTCTCCCACATGTGCTCGGTGAAATTACGGATAATGCCGGGAGTAAGTTCAGTGGCTCCACTCCCGAATGCAGCGAGCACCTGGTCCGTCGTGACAAGCGCCACATCGTAATAGTTGAGGTTCACTCTGTGCAAGGCAAGATCGTCGATCGCGTCCCCGCACTGGTCGTAGAGTCCGGATGCCGCGAGGATCACATAATCGGGCATCCTTGTCGGGCCTTCTATTAAATCGAAATCTTTGAAGTACTCCGGGACGGGATGAACCCTCTGCTCTACAATATGATAACCTACGATGGGAGAGCCTTCAACCATGTCCTGGAAGGGACCGAGTCCGATAGAGCTCCACTCCGCCTCGGTGCTGTCGAAGGTTACGGCCACACTCACCGCAGAGATTGTGCTCTGCGTGTTGTCGCACGCCCTGAACAGCACAGGGAAAATCTGGATCTGGACGAGTCTCTGGTCGCATATCCTGGTCTCTCCGATGATTCGAACCCTGGAGGCCGGCCACCAGTCCCGACTGGCGTAGGCCGTAGAGTCCTGCCTGAACTCCTCGACCACCCTCGGAGTGTACTCATAGGAGATGACATGTGCGGGTGCGGGGTAGACCGGAAAATCGGAATGCTCAACCTCACCCGTTACGCTCCATTCCAGCTCAGGGTCCACTCCATCAGGAACAGCCACGAAGCAGGTGATCATCGGCACCTCAGGGTATCCGACACTGTCAGCTACCGTGATATTCGCGAACCTGATGAAATTCTCAGTACCATGGGATACCGTATCGCAGGAGACGGGTGTCTGTACGATGAAGGCGACCTCGGAGCTGTTAGCTACAGTACAGTGGATTGGAAGGGATGTGAGTGTAAGGATGGAGCCGATGAGGAAGAACAAGCTTCACCTCCTGGCTGGAATGAACCTGAATTGATTCTAATAATCAGTATATGTCATGTTTCTATGAGCGTCAAGAACAATGGATTACTTGATGAAACCCGTGAATTTTATTGAAACTGTTTAGACCGTAGTTCGTTTGAATGGAGAAAGAATAAGATACAGCGAATTACAATTAAATGATGTTACGATGATTTGTGCAAACAGATGCCGGACTAAGCTTCGTAAAGGCCGGGTGCACGGGAAGGTGAACCGCCTTCACCCATATCGAAGCCCGATTCCTCAAGATCCCTCTCTATTTTCTCGGGATCCTCTCCCGCTTCCAGCCTTGACAGTGCTTCGTTAACTTCGGGTCCCAGATCCTCGCCCATTTCGTCGGCCATACGCCGGATAGCACTGGCCATGGCTTTCGGATCTTCAGTATCAAGCCCCGCAAGGGTTGGGTCATCAGCCATATCCTCGATTGAGGATGAGCCGCTTTTAACAGAAAACGTGCTCATAACCCTTTCCATTCTGTCTCCTTTTTTACATTCAGGGCAGACTGGAGCTGTTTTACTGGAAGGATTTCTTACGAGGAATTGGAATATCGTATTGCACCGCCTGCAGAGGTATTCATAGATAGGCATTATCCGCTCACTTTCAGTATTCCATGACTTTCAAGAAAGAGCCTGTGAATCCTGCTGTCGGGTGTCAATTCGGGATGGAACGATGACAGCCAGAAATTTCCCTGCCTCAACAGGACCGGGCCATCTTGCACCTGACTCAGGACTTCGACCTCATCGGACAGGGGCAGCAGGAGGGGAGCTCTGATAAATACTCCTTCGAAAAGCTCAGAAAGACCGACCACATTGATGGCCTCTACAAAGCTGCTTGTCTGACGGCCGAAATAATTCCGAACAGCTCTTATGTCGGCAAGCCGAAGGCTGTTCTGGCTTACTTCATGTTCCTTTTCTTCGATCTCCTTTGAAAGAAGCACAGCTCCCGCGCACGTGCCGAAGATGGGGAATCCATCCTCTCCCATCGCTCTTATAGGACGGATGAGTTCCCATCTGTTCATGAGCGAGATCAGGGTGGTCGATTCTCCACCGGGAAGAATAAGGGCCGAAATGGATTACAGTTCATCCGGAGTTCGAATCTCCTTAACTTCACATCACAGTTCTATGAGAATTGAGATGTGCTCTGCTACACCGCCCTGAAGGGCAAGAACTCCTACGGAAGGCAAGATCTACCAGCCCCTGCGAGCCATTCGTTCTTCATCGGGAAGTGTGGAAATGTTTATTCCCACCATTGCCTCGCCAAGGTTCCTTGAAATCTCAGCAAGGACTTCGGGCGAATCGAATCTGCTTACAGCTTCGACTATGGCTCTTGCTCGTTTTTCAGGATTGCCGCTCTTGAAGATTCCGCTGCCAACGAAAACCCCATCCATACCAAGCTGCATCATCAATGCCGCGTCAGCGGGTGTAGCTAATCCTCCGGCAGCGAAATTAACAACCGGGAGACACCCGTTTTCATGGACGTATCTTACAAGGTCATAAGGAGCGCCCATTTCCTTCGCAATTGTCATCAATTCCTCAGGCGGTGTAACCTTGAGTTTCCTGATGGCTCCCAATACAGCCCTGGCATGCCTGACAGCCTCAACTACATTACCCGTACCAGCTTCTCCCTTGGTGCGGATCATTGCAGCACCTTCGCCTATCCTTCTTAATGCTTCTCCCAGATTCGTGGCTCCGCATACGAAAGGTACGCTGAAATCGTGCTTGTTCACATGATTCTTCTCATCCGCGGGTGTAAGCACTTCGGATTCATCGATGTAATCGATTTTCATGGCTTCAAGGATCTGAGCTTCGACGAAGTGCCCTATCCTGCATTTCGCCATGACAGGTATATCAACCCGCTCCTGGATACTTTTTATCATATCAGGGTCGGACATTCTGGCCACACCACCCTGAATGCGAATGTCAGCAGGTACTCGCTCCAGAGCCATTACAGCCACAGCTCCCGCTTCCTGTGCGATTAAAGCATGTTCCGGAGTGACAACGTCCATTATCACTCCGCCCTTAAGCATCTGAGCGAGTCCTTTCTTTGCTTCCCAGGTTCCTTCTTTTCTTGAATGTTTCATTGATTATCCTCTTCCGTAAATAATTCAAATAATTCCGTCTCGTCAATTCGCCATAGAGAATCAGCTATCAGAAGTCTGTTCTCAAGTTCAATGCATACGGAGCATTCAGGTACACCTGTCTGATGATAGGTTTTCTGAATGTCTGAAAATACTCTCAGGTATTCCTTTGATGAATTGAGATATGATGACCATGCTTCTGCAGTGCTGTCCGAGAACACAGAGCCGAGGGCTTCCGCTTCATTAATCGCCGCGTCAGCCCTTATCCAGGCAAGATCCAGAACCCATAGCCTTACAGGAGTATCCGGATAGACAGGGCACTCGGGTACAGCTTCGAGATATGCATCAAGAAGACCCGATATCTCCCGGTCAAAGTTTACAATAAACTGCATGACTTGAGGCTCGGGAATTCTGACTTCAGATGTATATCCTACAGCAGTCACAAGCGAGAGAAACAGAATGGACACTATTTTTCTAATCATAATAGGAATATAGGAGTTTTACGAGTGAGTTTCAAGAATGACAGAACATGAGTTCACCTGCATTTTAATTTGCAGCGGAAAATGTCAAATACAACAATCTAATATGATTACAATTCTCTCTCTAAATAAACCAGTATGTTTTCTTTCGACACAAATTCAGATTTGCTTTCCGATCTTCTTTTCAGTTCATATTGATTTTTTTCATTATTCTTACTACTCACCGTGATTTTTATGGGGCAACCAATTAAATCCGCATCTGCGAATTTCGCTCCGGGATTGATATCCATCCGGTCGTCCCACAGAACTCCAATGTTCTTTGAAGTCAGCAATGCATAAAGATTTTCTGATTCGCTCTGTACAACAGAGTCTATCCCTACAGAAATTATATGAATTCTATAAGGTGCAACTTCTTTCGGCCAAATAATACCATTCGAATCATTATTCGTCTCTACAATTGCACCCATTACTCGTGCGGGTCCAATCCCATAACTTCCCATTATTACTGGATTTCGATTGCCGTTTTCATCATTGAAATACAGTCCGATGGCTTCTGAAAACTTTGTTCCGAGCTTAAATATATTCCCCACTTCGATTGCTTTGTTTTCATGAAAATCATCTTTTGTCAGACCAAATTCAGCTATCAAATCATCCTGAAAGATATCTCGGTTGACAGCAATTTTCTTTTCGTCATTTATATAAATGATATCTTCTCCATAATCACATAGCGTTTGAAATTCATGACTGAACTTACTGAATGTTCCGCCACTCGAATACGTTACATATGTAATCGCTCCTATACCAAGCCGATCAAATATTTTTACATATGCAGATTTAACTTTCTCATAATAGTCGTTTAATTCCTCATGTGAACGACAAAATGAATAAAGATCCTTCATGATAAATTCACGTGTTCGCAATATTCCAGATTTTGCTCTGGTTTCATTTCTGAATTTCGTTTGGAACTGATATGGAAATACCGGCAAATCTTTGTAGGACTTTATGAATTTCCTCATTAATTTAGTAAGTGGTTCTTCGTGAGTGGGAGCCAACCCTAACTGATTTCCATTTTTCAATTCAGTTTTGAACCATACATCCATTTGAGAATCATCCCACCGGTTAGACGCTTTTCAAGTTGCAGGAGCCTGAAGAGCTGTTAATAGAATTTCTTGCCCGTCAATTGCATTGATCTCTTCACGGATAATATTCATTATTTTGTTCAATACTTTATACCCTAATGGGAGAAATGAATATGCTCCTGCAATCTCTTTGTTGATAAATCCACTCTGAAGCAATAACTGAGCATTTAAACTAACTTCGTCTTTTGGTTTTGTCTTTGAAGTTCTTGTGAATAGTTGTGATTGACGCATTTTCTATAGCCTAACATCTTTATTATTTACTGTATATTCTGCAAACGATTTATTGTGAAAATAACAGATGAATATAGATCAATATACAAATCGTTGCACCAGACCGCGTGATGGCTATTGAATTCAAGGACAGTACAGTATGAATTCGTTGTACCAGTCCGTAGAAAGGGTCTTTCCAGATTGATATTTGATTTGTAGATTAAGATACATGAGGATTTGACCCGTTCCGGAAATGAGTTCCAGTTTGAAGACAATGCTATCTGTGTTGCTGATCATATCAGTGTCCGTCGGAGAAATATGTTCTGATCTTCGATCGATCGGAGTACCCGTGCATTCCGCATATCTGCAGGACAGTATGCTTGTGGTCTCAATATCAGGTTCGCTGGCCGAAGGGGATTCCCTCCTGAAGCATTACGGAGGTATTTTCTTTGTGGCGGTGGACAGCATCGTTGCCGGATGGGATGTCTGCGGAATCGCGGTTGAGCTGGATGAGGCCACTCTGGTTTTTCTAATGTGCGATATGATTCAGCTGTTCGAATGGATCTCAGAGGGCAGCGATGATGAAGCCATAGCTGAATGGGTTCTCGATCACACCAGGGTTATCAGGGATCCGGAGTAAGATCAGACTAAAGACCACCCTTGCCGAAAAGTATTACAGGAAAAGTCTTCAGGATCAGTCTTATATTGATGCCGTCCGTTCTGGATAGGACGTATACGAAATCCAGGAACTGAGATTTTTCAAAACCGAGCCTGCTTCTTCCATAGACCTGCCATATTCCTGTCAGACCGGGCTTTACTGTGAACCGCTGCTGCAGCCATTCACTGGTATAATATTCCAGCTCATAATCGATGCATGGCCGCGGCCCCACAATGCTCATTTCACCCCTGAGGACATTCAGAATCTGGGGC
>JAUVUL010000213.1 GCA_030600975.1 Candidatus Aegiribacteria sp. | reverse complement strand
TCTTTCAAAGCTCACCCCATCTCTGTGGAAACAAACCCAAATAGATTGTAGAGTATTACTTATGTAATGTCAAGACATAGTACTTCTACAAACGCACAATAATTCCAAATTACCATTGATTTATAGAAAATACATTTATAAAACTACTCGCAATCCAGCGAGTCGTTAAGGCAGAAAATCCTACCCCCTTCTCTATTGAAGCGGGATCTGTAGTTGGTTCCCTGGCTCAGGAGTAGGAGTGCGTGTCTATTCGAAACGAGCTTTCAGCATTCAGTCCTGGCTTTGACGGAGATACATCGACCTCGTTATAGTTATTTTCGTACGATATTACAGCAGAAAATGCGGGTTCTGTTTAGGAAATAACCCATGGAGGTCTGTTAGATGTATAGAGTATTTATCCCTGTTCTTCTCATTATCGTATCCCTCACCTGGGGTCAGATTGAATATCAGCCAATTACCGGTGAGCTACTCGATCATTGGAATACAGCCTTCCGATCTTTCTTGCCGGAGGTGAATTATTACAATTCCGGCAAACTCCCTGAAGGCATCTGCAAACTTATTATCACTGGTCTTGAGGTTGAGTGGGATTCACTGGATATCTATCTTCTGGGAATAGCTCCCGATACCGACATTCCTTTTCTTCTTGCTACCAGCGGGTACAGAGGAGACTACAACTTTACAAAATCCTACGCGAGTTATGACGAAGATGATGATGAAATTATTCTCTCTTTTCAGATGCCTGGCAGCGCGAGATGGTGCAGCGGCTGTTACAGATGGAACATGGAGGAAGGATCACTTGAATTTCTACGCTATTATTCAAGAGATCCATCACTGGAGGCGATGGAGAGAGTAGACAGCCTTCTGACCGAAGGAAATATTGAGGAAGCCATAAATGAACTGAACGGAATGTTCTATCCTGGAAATTATTACAGTTCCGATGAAATGATATCCCGTTTGCTGAGTAGTATCAACAGAAATGCTCTCGAAGAGCAGGCTGGAGGAAACTACCAGGGAGCGGTGGATCTCTTCCTGGATCTTGCCGATTTTCTTCATACTCAGGAGGAATGGTATACTGCTTTCGATGACAGTCTGGACTATGTTGAATCTAACTACGCGAATTATATGAGTTTGAGTGAATACGTCATGATTATGAATAATTACGCATTCTACCTTGAACAGACAGATGATCTGAGCAAATCCCTGATCGTTCTAAGGAAAGTCCTGGAC
The DNA here is from genome assembly GCA_030600975.1 of Candidatus Aegiribacteria sp. Taxonomy (GTDB): domain Bacteria; phylum Fermentibacterota; class Fermentibacteria; order Fermentibacterales; family JCC-6; genus Aegiribacteria. The sequence continues at coordinate 3,465 of JAUVUL010000213.1, read as the reverse complement.
CTGTATCCTTCCCGAATGGTAGCCCATCTCAACGTAGCGGATGTTCTATGGAGTCTTGGTGAAACTACTGATGCACAAGAACACTACAACATCTATAAGGCGATGATGATTGACCGTGAACTGACCGATCAGATTCCACTTTACGTGGAAGAAAGAATAACCTCAGCGTCAGCGCATTCGGTCACGAGCAACGATCTTTTCAGCGATATCTACGATTATGTGATTAAGGACGGAGTACTCTTCGCTTCCATGCTCGGTGACGAATCTGATCCCGATTTTGGTTCCGGAATCCTCGCGATGGATATCGATACAGGCAGGGAACTCTGGTTCTACGGAACGTCCGGCGCCCATTCCCGGAGTTATGACACGCCATGGGATCTTCGTGTGAAGGATGGGAGGATATACGCTTTGGTGAACACGAGTGGATTACACTGCCTTGATAGCGGAACCGGACGACTGATCTATCTGGTCGAGTTCTCCGAGACCGTTATCGCCCCATATATCCTGACCGAAGACGTACTCTATGTGGCCTCGAAGACGGAAGTCATTGCCGTCGATCTTTTCACCGGAGAAACTCTCTGGTCGTTCCTCGATCAGGCAGGTTCGATGGGGATGCATCCCACCATAACGAACATTTCGATTGACGACGGGATGCTCTACATCGGGTCCATATCACCAAATGTAAGGTGCCTGGATGCCGGTAAAGGCGAACTTGTTTGGGTATCGACCGGAGTCATGGACTCCGATGGTGCCGGTTACGCCAACATTGCACACGTTTCAAGCAACCTTATCTTCGTCAGTACCGCTTCCGGGGAACTCAGCATACTCGATAGAAGCAACGGTCAGGCGATCACGTATATAGAGGGGTGCAAGGTCATGACTACCAGCGAGGAAGCCGTTTACATCTACGATTTTTACTCCGACCAGCTTAAGGCTCTCGATCCCGAAAGCGGAACCGTAACTCGAGAATTTGTACCTATGGAAGGGATGAGCTTGTACAGCAGTCAAGTGGTTTGCTGCGAGGAAGCCATCTCCTTTGGTTGCAGGGACGGAACGCTATTGCTTTTCCCGATCGGAGATATCCGTTACGGCTCGCGGGAATTTGTGGTTATCGATCTTGCTGACTCACCGCTGCAAATATCCTGTTACGAAGGAACCATCTTCACCGCTTCCGAGACCGGCGATATAGCACTGGTCAATACGAACACCTTCGAAGTCATATGGGAGATTCAAACAGGCATCGAGATAACACGACCGTTACAGTTATATAATGGGTCCCTGTACTTTACATCGGGTTCCAGCTTCTACACAATCCGACTTGATCCATAGAAGGATCCCGAGGGTAAAATCTCTCTGACAGTATTCCCCTGGGGATTTGACATGACAGGAGCGCTCTCTTTATTGTCTCTTCAGATAAGGTGTTACGACCGGAGGAGAAGTATGGAATCTTTTTCGTTGTATCTTTGGAGTGAGCAAGAGAATCCAGTATCATATGAAAGACATTAAGATGAATTGGATTAGATGTATAACACTTTCAATACCAGTATTATACGTACTTTGTTTTGGATGTGGAAATCATACCCCGACCGGCCCGGGTAGTAGCAGCTATTACCCGGATAGCGTAGTGGCAACTGTAGATGTGGGTGATTCTCCAAGGGGCATCTGCTGTCTTCCCCCAGGGGAATACATTTACGTAACGAATTTGCATGCCCGCAGTGTTTCTGTAATCCGCACTTTGAATAACTCGGTTGTAGCAACGGTGAGTGTGGGTGATTACCCATGGAGTATCTGCTCTCTTCCCTCAGGGGAATACGTGTATGTAACTAACGATCTGGATGATAACGTTTCCGTGATCCGCACCTCGGGTAACACGGTTGTTGCAACGGTGGAGGTGGGTGATTCTCCAAGGAGTATCTGCTGTCTTCCCTCAGGGGAATATGTTTACGTAGCTAATTTGCATGCCCGCAGTGTTTCGGTAATCCGCACCTTGGATAACTCGGTTATAGCAACTGTGGGTGTGGGTGATTTCCCGTGGAGTATCTGCTCTCTTCCTTCAGGGGAATATGTGTATGTAACTAACGCACTGAATGATAACGTTTCCGTGATCCGCACCTCAAGTAACACGGTTGTGGCAACGGTGGAGGTGGGCCATTTCCCATGGAGTCTCTGCTCCCTTCCATCTGGTGAATATGTGTATGTAACTAACGAGATGGATCATAGCGTTTCCGTGATCCGTACCTCGGATAACTCGGTTGCAGCAACGATAGATGATGTGATTAGTTATCCTTCGGATATCTGCTCCCTTCCCTCCGGTGAATATGTTTATGTAATTGCCAATCCGGTTGGTGGTTACATTTCCGTTATTCGCACTTCGGATAACTCCGTTATAGCAAAGGTGCATGTGGGTTATTACATGGAACCAACGGGCATCTGCTCCCTTCCATCTGGCGAATATGTATATGTCGCAAATAGCTGTGGTAACAATGTATCCGTAATCCAATAGGAACACTTCTCAGGCAATAGGGCCAGCTGCCATCACCCTGAATTTCTGTTCGTAGACGAAGTTATCGCTGAATATGCTGGAAGTATGATCGAACATGTAAACTCAAGAAAGAATACCTGCTTCTCATTGAATAATGCCGCTTCGTTTCTTTACTCAAGCACTACAAATCGTCCTGTTCTCACGTCATCTCCAGCCTGGAATCTCAGGAAATAGACTCCGCCAGGAATGTGGTTGCTCCCTATGGTGCAGCAGTGATTCCCAGCCGGCAGTTCTGAGTGAAGAACATCTTCAACAAGTCTGCCGTAAATGTCGTAGATAGAGAGATTAACATGACATGGAGCCTGTAGCGTAAATTCCACCGACGATTGTGTTCTGAACGGGTTGGGGAAGACGGTGATATTCTTTGATACTGCAGGAGTCCCGGTTTCAATTCCGAGCCCATTCCCCCAGATGCTGTCTCTGTAGTAAGCGTCCAGCAGGAGGTCAGCGTTCATTCTGAGGCCGTCGAGACCTAGTCCGACAACCCATCCTCCAACAACATGAAGCGAATCTCCATCATCAAGCTCAACAGGACCGAAGGAGATGAGAAACCTGTAGTCGAAGACAGGATAGCTCAATGACAGAGGTGAATCATATACAAACGGGAACGGACCCGGGTTCTCAGGGACTATCACTTCCGGAGCGGAAGGGTTGCCGGCCCAGTCGATCATGTAGGCCGGTCCGCTGTACTGCCCGTTTGCATCGGGATTGTGCCCCCACATGTAGTCGTACTTCTCGGGATCCGTAACCGGATCGTTTTCCCAGTTCCACCACAGGTGACTTATCGGAATGGGATAGCCGTAAACATCTATCGGTCTTTCAATGGATTTGTCGGCTTTCACGATCCAGAAATCGAGCAATCTCCAGCCGATAAAACCGTTGCAAGCAGGACTAATGAGCGGTTCTCCCGAATCATCTTTTGT
>JAUVUL010000323.1 GCA_030600975.1 Candidatus Aegiribacteria sp. | reverse complement strand
TGGGATGAATAGGATTTCATAAGGCTGTCGTCAAGCTTTCTACCGATGGGGTTTCAAGAACCCCGGAGTATACTGCTCTTGCTTCCCCCTGGAGCCACCAGCCATAGCTGTTCTTTCCCACTTTCAGCTTCATGCCGCTTTTCACTGTAATATCAATGGGAAGATTCATGCCATGGATGCTGACTGCACAGATTGCTGAGGCTACTGCACCCGTACCGCAAGCAAGGGTCTCTCCCTCAACACCCCTCTCCCAGGTTCGTATTTCAAGATCAGAAATACCTCTTATCCAGACAAAATTAACATTCGCGCCGTTTTTTCCAAAAAGGCTGTGTTTTCTGAGCTTCGAAGCAAGTACGGAAAATGAGATATCTTCCGATCCATCAAGCATGACCACCACATGTGGCACGCCCGTATCCAGGAATGATAGGTGCAGATTGACAGATTCCAGATCAATACCACGGTCAAGATAATATATTTCAGGATCAGTCATCCATAATCTTACACTCTCAGGAGCGGCTATTTCAGCGGAATGCACTCCTGCATCGCTCCTGAAATGGAAAACTCCATTATCCGGAACAATACCCCTTGATGCGGCATAAGCGGCAACGCATCTTCCGCCGTTTCCACACATTCCAGCTTTCATCCCATTATTGTTGTAGTACTTCATGTGGAATGAGTATTCAGAATCACTTCTCATTTCGAGCAGACCGTCTGCTCCCACTGAAAGGCCCCTGACGCACAGGTATTTTATCAGCTCAGGTGTAATAACAGCATCAAGTGATGAGTCCATGTTATCAAGAACTATGAAATCGTTCCCTGCGCCGCTCATCTTTACGAATTCCAGTCTCATTCCTCTCCTCTGTGAGTTATCATCCTTAGTTCTGCTGAGGCCTGGGTATTCCCCGGATCTTCTTCAATTACAAGCCGGTATTCTACTTCCGCTTCTGTTAACCGTCCTTCAAATGCATACAGTCTCGCAAGTAGAAGCCTTAACTCTGGCCTGCTCCCGAACCAGTAGATAAACGTTTCAATATCTTCAGCAAGGTGATCCAGACTGTAGCTTCCCTGAATATACAACTGAATCAGATCATTGAGCATATGTTCTATCACATCCCGGGGTCCTCCGCCGGATAACCCGAGGAGCATTGCTCCTGAAAGCATATTGGGATCATTCATTTCGATACCAGTATCAGCCAGATATCCGGAAGATGCCCGAAGGTCTAACATGAGATCCCTTGCTGAATCGTAGTCATCGTAACAGTGCCTGTACCTGTCAACGAACAGGAAATGTCTCTGCAGAATGTCCCCGTTGCCCTCTCCCAACCTGAAAACCCGAAGTGATGGACCCTGAAATACAAGCGTCAGAGAATCCAGAAGCTCAGGCATGTAATGCATTTTAAGAGCAACTGAATTCTCCGGTACATGCTCAAGACCAGCGAGGTAAAGAAGACCTGAGAAACTGTTATCAAGGAGGAAATCAGCCTGATAAACAACTAACCGGCATTCCTTTTTCCTCATAAAGGCTGTAAGGCTGTCCTCCGGCATGAACATGGTCCGCGCAAATCGTATGATGGTTCTCCGGTTGTCACTGTTTTCAAAGAAAGTATGAGTAACAACAGGGCGCTCCGCGTATGCGGAAACGAGTCCGGAAATATGCCAGAAACTCAGTATGGCTTCATCACTGTCAGTTTCCCACTGCACCCACTGCAGGAATGAGTCCAGTTCACTGTCATTGAGTAATGATGATGAATTTCTGTACTGCAGACCGGTTTTGGAGATCATCTCCGCGACATGTCCGGGAAATACAGATTGTAGAAGTATCAGCGACAGGGCAGGAATTATAAACCAGCTTTTTCGGAGGGAGAGCGAAATGACCGGGATTAGTGCTATTGCCAGAAGTACAAGAAGCCTGTCAAAGAAAAGGTAACCGGCAAGCGAGAGAAAGAGGATCCAGAAAATTAGCATACCTCTCTTCTCTCTGAAAAATAGTTGCATTCCGGGTATCGCCACGACAATGGGAATCCCGAATAGAAGAAGGAACTGCGCAGGTCTGGGGCTGGTGTACCCCGGAACCCAGAAAAGCCTGGCGTCATCAGAAAGAAGCGCAGGATCGGACGGATGAGAGAACATGAACCGGATCTTCGCTGTAATGACAGCAGCCACATGCCCGGTTGAACCCGGACCGACGAATGTCGAAAATAGTGCAAGAAGAGTTCCGCCAATAGGGATCCAGATTATCTTCGGGCGCTTCAGAACCATGAGGACAGCCATCACTGAAGAAGGACTTACCAGAGCGCCGTCGTGCCTCATATGCGTTAGAAGTACTGCTGCGGATAACTGTGCAGCTGCAAGCGATATTCGGAGAACAGAGGGAACATCACCCTTTCTATAATTCCTCCAGTAGAGGTACAGAAATAGAAAGAACGTAATAAATGCGGAAACCTTCCAGGCAGCAAGCGCAAGGAGAAGAACAGATCCTGCAGAAATGGAAGTAATAAGGGTATTCCTGAATGTCGATCCGTCCCGTTCTCTATTCGAAATCGCCTTTTCTATAAGCCAGGCGAGCGCTACAAGTAACGGTAATGCGACCGTTTCGCGGTAAAAAGATTCTCCACTGGACCTCAGAAGAGCGGGAAAGATAAAGGCGTAAAGAACAGAACCTGCAAGTGCGCAAGGGATGGCGTAATCGGCAGCACGCATCCAGAGGTACAGAAGAGGAATCGTTAAAAGGGGGAACAGAAGACAGAAGATTCTTATGAAATCATCAAAATCCCCGCCAGTTATCCTGTGTATCCCTCCTGCTATGTACTCCTCGAAAATGGAGTTCTCTGATGTGCTCATCCCCTCCGGATGCATCACGAGCCTATCCAGCCGTGGAATACCGCCTTCCTGGGAAATCATTTTTGCATACCTGTAGGACTGAGTAGTCTCAGTCTGCATCCTTTGAGCGCCTGGCATAACCTCCTGCGCGAACCAGGATCTGAAAAGAAACCCGCCGGTAACGGTTGTAATCAATGCTGAAACAACCAGCAGATTCTTTATTCTTCTGGACATTTGCGAGGTGTATTCAGGAAAGGAGGCCTGCATGCTGTTTTGCGATTTTCGCAGCCATCAACTTCAATGTTTCAACAGGTCCTGCTCCTCCTATGGCAACCGATTCAATACTAGACCATTCGTACCGATTGAGAAGCTTCTCCATATGTTCAGTCGATGCGATTGAAGGCAGGTCACGCTTGTTGAACTGAAGTACGGTCGGGATCGCGGAAAGCTCAAGCCCGTAGGATTCCAGATTGGTCTCAAGATCTTCAATGCTGTCCACACACGCATCCATGCTTTCGGTCTGGCTGTCCGCTACGAAAACAATACCATCAACGC
>JAUVUL010000004.1 GCA_030600975.1 Candidatus Aegiribacteria sp. | reverse complement strand
TGATAGATATTCCCGGCGCTGAATGACCTGTCCAGTGTTGTGCACGGAACTACTTCCCCGTCCGGCAGAATTACGCATTGAGATCTCCCTGCTCCACAAGTGAGGGGGAAATCCCTTACAAGAGGTTCGAAACTCCCCAGATAGCCGATCTCATCTGCCATTTCAACCTTGAAATACTTCCTCTTTCTGGCAATGAATCTTATCAGCCGCCTCAACTGCGTTTTCGACAGAAATAGGTCGGAACGGTAAGCGGCTCTCCCCTCGGGAACAAGCAGGTGAATTCCCCACTGGTCAGCACCGCTCGCAGCTACAAGATGGAAGGTTTCTTCAAGGTAACGGTAATTGGTACTTGTCACTGTAGTGCCTGCGCAAACCCTGACTCCAGGCAGCGATTTGAAGAAACGGATAGCATCCATTGCTTCCTGCCATGACCCTTTCCGTCCCCTGAATGAATCATGAACCTCCCGGGGCCCATCCAGGCTCACTGCCACAAAACCGGGGCTGTTTCTCCTTAATGCCTTCATCTGATATTCTGAAGGCATTACGGCAGTGTTCAGTGTCCAGTTCTGTCCCCTGAACCCAAGATAGTCCACGATCTCCGGCAGATCGTTCCTTGCAAGCGGTTCACCACCTGTGACAAGAAACTCTTCCACACCCATTTCAGCGACTTCATCGATGAGTTCGCACGCAGCCTTCAGAGGCATATCGGTGAAACCGTTATCCAGGCTGACGGAAAGGCAGTGCCGGCAGCTGAGATTGCATTTCAGCGTAGCCATCCACTGCACAAGAACGGGAACCTCCGAATAGCCGTTCCGGGAAAAGAACCCGCTGCCGTCTGAAGCACCGTCCGGACCGGACCTGCTGAAAGAACCCATACCCCATTCTCCTCACTGCATAACTTACAATGATATCATAAGGCGATGTATGCCAGCCCCATTTTTCAGCACCGAGTCCTTACACACCGCCCATGGCCAGAAACAGTCGGGCGTATTCCACATGGTAACCCTGGTCAGTCTGAAGGTCGATCGTGCTGATTGATTCAACCTGTTCTTCTGTAAGAGGGAACAGTACTACAGTCTCTCCGTACAGTATGCATCTCGTCCGAAGACTTGGCTCCCAGGTTTTCCAGAGGGCTTTAATTTCGTCGTCCTGAAATTCATTACCGCCCCAGCCCGAAAGGATCTCCACGATCCTTTCGGATGAAAGAGACAATTCTATGGCGGTACTATTTTCCGGATCGGCCGCAAGGTCGGCAGTAAGTTCTCCATCCTCTTCATAAAACACCATCGCATTGTATTCACAGCTCGAAATGGGATCATGCTCTTCAAACAGGTTGGATGCGGAACATTCGTAGTAGATGAAGCGGTCAACATAAGATGCCGCTTCGTATGTTACTGTCAGGGCCTGGACCCTCCGCCAGAACGGCATGGCCCACTGGAAACCTTCCTCGGCACTCTCAAGACTCCTTCTGTCAACAGGCCTGTCACCGGGCATGGCAGGTTCATAGGTAAAACTCAGATCCTCCCAGACAGCACGATAGTTTTCTTCATCCAGAAAGACGGGTATGGTTTCGTCGCTGGTGGAAGAAGAAGCAGGCAGGGGAATAAGAAGGGAAAAGTAACCATTCTGCACTTCCACCGTAAGAGTACCCGTGAATTCAGGGCCATGGAACCATATTACCGGAGCATCAACTGCCATTGAGTAATAGGGCTGCAGCGTACCGTTTTCTTCCAGGTAACCCCGCTGCGCCCCCCGGGCCATCGGGATAACTTCATCTATCGAAACAACTCCCCATTCATGTACGAATACAGTTTCTAATGTTGCATCGGTTATCCATGAACCGGACAATATTATAAGAATCATGAACACCATAAGGTAAACCTCCTTCAATCTGTATCAATTATACACACAGAACAAACTAATATTTCATCTGTCAATGGAATATATATTTGACATTATGCAAGACATATATTGCATTTGCAGAGAGGTGAAACGATATGACTGGAATGCACGATATTAAAATAGATAACAGTCTTAAGCTTGCCAGAGTAGAAAAGAGCCTGACGCAGTCGGGGCTTGCAGAACTGGCAGGTGTTACTCGCCAGACCATTGGTCTAATTGAGGCGGGAAAGTACAACCCAACCCTCAAGCTCTGTCTGATACTGGGTTTAATCCTTGACAAGAGTCTTGAAGAACTTTTCAGAATCAAGGAGGATGAGTGATGTTTAAAGAACTTTTCAATGCAAGTCAGGATGAACGCTCAGTTATTGTTACCGGAAGATGCGCCACTGTATTTCTTGGGATTACCCAGATACTATTGCTGCTGGCCCTGCTTCGACGCAGGTATCTCCTGGATCAGCCAACAGCAGAGATCTGGGATATACAGGCGGTCCTGCTATTATCGATATTCGGATATATTGGCGCACGGTTATATCTGTGGGGAGCACTGCCGGTATTATCGTTCAAAGGAGCGATACTGGGGTATCTTCTACTTGCAGGAAGTGTTACTGGAGGGTGCCTTCTTCTTCTGGGAATACCAGAACCATCGGACTGGGCAAGCACCTGGCTCCCGGCGCTGCTTGGTCCTGCAATCCTTATATGCATGTACTCTCTTGTAGCACACCTTGGAAAAAGAAGAATTGAGAAGATGATGAAGGCAGAGGAGTAAGGAAACCTCTTCTGAACATCAGATATTGCTGCCTGTTTGACTCTAGTCAGAATTTGTAATATTGTACAAATACACAAATACAGAAAGGAATCCCATGTCAGTTGATATGATCCGGTTTGAAAGAAGAGCGGAAGTAATCAAAGCTATGGCAAATGCAGCCCGTCTTGTGCTAGTCGAAGAACTATCAAAGAATGTTAAGACAGTAGGGGCTCTTACGGAACTTGTAGATCTCGATATTTCCACTGTATCCCGCCATCTGCTGATCCTTCGTCATGCGGGAATTGTGTCATGCAGGAAGAACGGGAATCAGGTTCTGTACAAATTACGAACACCATGTGTATTGAACTTCTTCGATTGTGTCGAGAAGGTTTTGAACGGCAACGAGGACTCCACAGACACATGTTCTGATGATTCATGCAAGGATTGCATTTAGAGATATACGATTCGAATATTCGACTTCAATGAGGAGAACTGATGGACTGGAAGAAAGATAGAAATCCTCTTGGTTACATGCTTGGTTTCTTCCTGTTTGCGTATTTTCTACCCGTGGGTTGGAATCGCTTCGACAACGCTGTATTTGAAGCTCTGTTTCTGCTGAGGGAGTACGCGAGGGAACATGTTCTGACCTGTCTTCTTCCGGCGTTTTTCATTGCCGGGGCGATATCAGTATTCCTGAGCCAGGCTTCAGTAATGAAGTACCTTGGAGCGCAGGCAAAGAAAGTTATTGCTTATGGAGTTGCATCGGTATCCGGTAGCATACTTGCCGTCTGTTCCTGCACTGTGCTTCCGCTGTTCGCCGGTATTTACAGGATGGGAGCCGGGATCGGACCGGCCACCGCTTTTCTTTATTCAGGTCCTGCGATTAATGTACTCGCGATAATTCTTACCGCAAGAATTCTGGGACTTGAGCTGGGTATAGCCCGCGCAGTCGGGGCTATAGTGTTCAGTGTCGTTATCGGACTTCTCATGCACCTGATCTACGAAAAAAAAGAGAATGAGAGAACGTTAACCGCACGATCATCAAAACGCCATGAGGATGCTTCCCGCCCCCTGTGGCAGACATCTCTTTATTTCGCAAGCATGGTCGGCATCCTCATATTCGCCAACTGGGGAAAACCTTCTGGTGATTCCGGACTCTGGAGCATTATCTATTCATTGAAATGGACTATTACAGGAGGGTTTTCCATCCTTCTCGGATTGATCCTGACGACATGGTTCAATGTAAAGCTATGGAAACTGCTGATCGTCGCTGCTGCCATCACTGTTTCTGCTGTAACTCTTCCGGGTTATCCCGTTATTGCCTTCTCAGTCGGTCTGATTGGATTTTCAATTGTTCTTACAACTGGCAACCATGAAACGCGGTCGTGGTTTGACTCAACATTCGGGTTCGCGAAGCAGATATTACCCCTTCTTTTTGCGGGTGTGCTGATTGCAGGGGCTCTCCTCGGACGACCCGGCAACGAAGGCCTGATACCTTCAGAATGGGTCAGTTCGGCGGTCGGAGGGAATTCAATTTTCGCGAATCTGTTTGCCTCAATCGCGGGAGCATTCATGTATTTCGCGACCCTCACAGAGGTACCCATCCTTCAGGGACTCCTGGGCGCAGGCATGGGCAAGGGACCGGCTCTGGCTCTTCTGCTGGCGGGCCCTGCCCTTTCACTGCCGAACATGCTGGTTATCAGAAGCATAATGGGAACGTCCAGAACCATTACTTTCATATCGCTGGTTGTGGTAATGGCTACGATCAGCGGAATAACCTTCGGGCTGTTTTCAGGTTAGGAGCATGAATGAAAAAAGAGATCAAGATATTAGGAACCGGTTGTCCCAAATGCATCAAACTGGCTGAACTGGTAGAACAAGCAGCGATTGAACTGGGGATCGAGTACGAACTGGAGAAGGTTACCAACATCAACGATATCATCAGTTACGGGGTGATGCTGACACCGGCTCTTGTAGTTGACGGTGATATAAAGGTTGCGGGATCCGTTCCCTCAATCGATCAGATAATCGATTACATACAATAACCCCCAAGAGGTGTGCTTGTGATTATCGACGGTACGTTCCCTGGAAAGATGATGTTCCTGAAATTGAGGTTGGATAAGTTGTCAGCGATCCGGCTTCAGGGGAATGGTGTGCCCTGATGCGGGATTTCGTATGATTAGCTGCTGACAATCACATTGACCGGGAATATTTCTGACGGTATCCTTGACTTCAGATGAAGAAACTGAGAAAAAGGAATTTGAAAAGTTATATTGGGAGCTGATTTTGATATGGCGAGAAATCAAGTTTCCTTATGTTATATGCCTTATCTCGATTCATTTGACACTGTCAGGATCTCCATGAAACGAAGTGACCGATTTGTCTGTAACTGTATTCAGAAATGAAATGAGGAAGCTATTTTACTATGAAAGTAGTAACCGAGCAAGAATTAATTACCATGGATTCACTGCGTCAAATAGCAGCGGCACGTTTCGGTGACATGATCAAAGCTGTGGTAGATTTGACCCTTGGGATCATGGTCATCGACGCGGATCTGCACTCCGATGAAGAGGCTGAGCTGCTGGCGACAGGTTCACGGCAACAGGATCTATGGGGTATCAATCTCTATCCGGATCTGCAACCGGAGGAATGGCTGGAATTCGATTCGATGATAAATCTTCGTCCGTCCTCCGGAAATCGTTCCAGAAACGTGGAGGATCCTTCAATCCGCGAAAAGATTCGTAACGTGGTGGATCGATTGGTCTATAGATGAACTCTCCCATACACAAAGATTCAGCAGCGGGACGCTGGTGGAAGTTGTCACTTTGCGAGCAATTGGGAAATGTAGGCAGCGAGGTCAGCCGGGCGCTGCGCTGGAGAACCCGTAATCCACAGATAGCTCAGGGAGCCTTTGAGCGTGCGTTGGATCTGATGGATCTCACTCTTGATGATCCCCGTCATAGACGCTCGGTGGTACGCCTGCGCGAACTCGCGCGAACGCGAGAGGTTCTGGTCGACTTTCTGGTCGGCTCGAATGAATACCAATCCACCGCTGATTCGCTGCAGCGGTACTTCGATGCCTTTGCCGTTGCCGCAGCTCTGGCGCGTGACCGTGCTTTACTCAAGAATCCTACAGGATGAAACCAGTCTTCACAGAACGAGAGATACGGGGACTTTTCCTTATATTCTGCAGTATGTATTAAGTCGACAATTTCTAAAATCGGCTCTGGCAGATTTGTATCAACAGCATTATACTGAAAACTTAATTATACTGATGTTTCCGCTCTATCGAAGGGAGACCTTATGGTAATGAGAAAGAACTACTCCAGCAGGGAGCATAGAAAGATCGGCCAGCCGCCTGGAACCCCTCTTTTCATCGGCAGGAGGATAATGCAGGAGGTCAGGCTATCCTATATCCGCTACAACGCGAACCTTTACGAAGAAAAGGAAAATACATCTCCGGAAGAGTGCGCCGCTCTTTGTAAATCTTCCGACGTTGTCTGGATTAACGTTGAAGGTATTCATGACACAGAAACTATCGAGAAGATCGGGGAGCTTTTCAACCTTCACCCCCTGACAATAGAGGATATTGTCAATACCATGCAGCGGCCGAAGTTCGAGGATTTTGACAGCTATTTATTCATCGTACTGAAGATGCTGAGCTATTCCAATATCAATGCGGGTATGAAACCGGAACAGGTAAGTGTAATACTTGGGGAAAACTTCGTTATAACTTTCCAGGAGAGGCCGGGAGACGTCTTCGATGTTGTACGGGAATGTATAAGGGAAGGCAGGGGGAGAATCCGTAAGCTAGGGGCTGATTATCTCGCGTACGCCCTTATCGACGCAGTGGTGGATAGCTACTTTCTGATACTCGAGATTATTGGAGATCAGATCGAGCAGGTTGAGGACAGGGTCATTCTGAATCAGGAGTCTGATACTATTTCAAAGATACACAGATTCAAAAGAGCCATGCTCTTCATGCGGCGAACCGTCTGGCCACTGAGGGAAGAGATCGCCCTTCTGGAAAAGAGCGGATCGGATCTGGTCACGGAACCGACAGCACTCTTTTTCAGGAATCTGTACGATCATACCATACAGGTTATCGATACTGTGGAAACCTACAGGGACCTGGTATCCGGGATGCACGATACATACCTGTCAAGCGTAAACAACAGAATGAACGAAGTAATGAAGATACTTACGATCCTGGCTACGATCTTCATTCCCTTAACTTTTATCACCGGCATCTACGGTATGAATTTCAGGCACATGCCGGAGCTTTACTGGAAGTGGGGTTATTACGCGGTACTTGGGCTGATGCTTGTAATAGCCATAGCGATGCTTGTAAATTTCAGGAAAAAGAAATGGATCTAGTACCCTGTCAAGCAATAGCTGTCGCATACTGCTGGCTCTCCAGAGCCCCTGCTGCGTTACTGATTCAATTACATAGCGCTGCTATGTGCAATCATCAGCGCCTTGCAGGAACTCAGGATAGCGGCGCATTATATCGACACTTATTACCTGACAGGGTACTAGTAGCCCGCGATTCCGGAAGGGGTGTTTCCAGTGTCAGTACCTTCTGAAGGATTTCTGGGAAGACAATTGCTGTCAATAAGGAACAGGATAGATTCGGTGACTGACCCTTCCGGACTGAGAAAACTCCGCAGGAGGGAAATCAGGATTCTCCTGCAGCTGGGAAACCTTTCGGCCGCTGGAGATAAATGCCGAGAACTGGCATCGGATAATCCATCATGGCCTCCCGGCCACTCCATAATGGCGGATCTGGCCTGTCATTCCGGAAGATGGGAAGAGGGAGAGAGACTGTTCGAAAGAGCCGCCCGGGAGCATGAGGCGGCAGGAAATGCCAAAGCAGCGGCAAGACTCAGAATCGGACCGGTCTACAGGCTTGCAGAGGCAAGAGGTGACTTTGAAAAGTGCCTTTCCCTCTGCTCCGGGGAGGGAGAACTGAAGAGTGTTCTCAAAATACGTTTAGAAAGGCAGCTGGGAAGCAATACAGCCAGGCTACCCGAGGAAATACAGGATTGGCTCGCACAGCGTCTGCTGATGCTTGAATCGGCATGGAGGGGTATACAGCAGTCCGGACTGCTTCGGATAGCTGTTGAATGGTTGAACAACGAACCGGAATGGAGATGGCGGTTCATTGTCGAGGGCATGATTGTCTGGAAAAGGGACGGACTTGACCCGGGCGGATGGAAGAAATCGGTGAGAAGTACCGTATGTCCGGTTCTTGATCCAAGGTTTCACAGTGAATGGAGGAACATGTTCAATGACAGATAAAACCGATCTTGAAGGTCTTTCCAGCCTTGGAGGAGAAAACACTCCATCAAGAAAGCTCGAAACTTTCCCTAACCATCACATCGATAGAGATTACATTGTTACACTGACAACCGATGAATTCACCTGCCTGTGCCCGAAAACTGGCCAGCCGGACTTCGCTGTGATTACCATTGAATACATTCCCGTTGAAAGAATCGTCGAATCGAAATCTCTGAAGCTCTACTTCTGGTCCTTCAGAAATGAGGGAGTTTTCCATGAGCACGTGGCGAATATTGTACTGGACGATCTGGTAGAAGCTCTGGAACCCCGCTGGTGCAGGGTTGTTGCGGACTTCGGGATAAGAGGTGGGATCTCTATATCGGTAGACGCGGAGTACAGTAGAGATGAGTAAATAGGGACGGAGGTAATTAGATTTCTTAATTACCTCCGTCCCTATTTATCCATCCTTTTCCACTCGAACCTGGCGTAAGCAGTATGATTATGTATACTTTCCTGATTTTCAGCGGTTACCTGAAACCACGTCAGTCTGTCATCCTCCATAAGTCTTTCACCCGCATTACGAACCATGTCTTCAACGAATACCGGGTTATCGTAAGCAAGCTCTGTCATATACTTTTCATCGGGTCTTTTCAGTACTGAATAAACCGGGGATGACGCTGATGATTCGGCAATTTCTATCAGCTCCTCTATCCAGACGATTATGGGAATTCCTTTCTCGTCAGGTAAACTCCGAACTTCGATCGTTATATGCCCACGCTGGTTATGAGCTCCATAACTGCTTATTTCCCTGCTGCATGGACAGAGGCTGCTTACCGGCACGGTTACGCCCAGAACAAAATCCTCTCCTTCCGGGCCGCTTTTCCCGTAAAAGGCACACTGATAATTCATTTTCGCTGCAATCCCGGTTACCGGGGCTTTCTTCTCAAGGAAATAGGGGAAGCTGACAGTCATCCTGGCCGATTCAGCGTCAAGAACCTGCTTCAGTTCGGCAAGAATTGCAGGAATAGTTCTGCCGTCAAACTCACATGTGTGCCCCGCAAGAACCTCCACAAATCTGCTCATATGAGTTCCCTTGAAGTGGTGGGGAAGCTCTACCGACATGGAAATGGTGGCTACGGTTCTCTGCCTTTCATTTGCCCGGTCAAGGAGTGTTACAGGATACTGAAGGTCCTTGATACCAGCCTCGTCCAGAGTGATGTTCCTGAAATCAGGGTTGTTCTGAACATCATTCATGCTTTTTCCTGCCCTCTGTACCTGCATCCTGTTGATGATGTTTCTTTGATCTCTATCATGCTCAACTCGGGCAGTATCGGTTTCAGTCTGATCCATACCCATCTGGCGATATTCTCGCTGGTGGGGTTCTCAAGCCCCGGGATATCGTTAAGGTACGCGTGATCAAGCTCATCGATCACAGGGGCACACAGTCTTTTAATCTCTCCGAAATCCCTCACCCATCCGGTCTCACTTCCTACCGGGGCTTCCAGATGTATTACAGCCCGAAAAGTATGACCGTGGAGCCTTCCGCATTTATGCTCATGAGGAAGATTCGGAAGCAGATGAGCGGCATCGAATTTGAACTCTCTGTATACTTCCATTCCATTATCTCCTCTAAGGTATACCGATATACTTGTGAATCTGAAGACTCAGAGCCCATCTGGGATTATTCAAGCAGTATTCAACTGCCTGTCGAGTATTGCTTTTCAGATCAATCCCGGAAATAGGCTGCAGGTAAAAATACTCAAAATCAAGTGAAAGGTACCTGGCGGGATCGACATTCATCTGGGGGTATGCCAGTTTCAATTCGTTTCCCTCTTTTACTACCGGCTCTCTGCCCTCCTTGGGGCTTACACATACCCAGTCAATTCCATCCGGAAGCTCTATCGTCCCGTTTGTTTCCAGCATGATTTCAAACCCCTTCAGATGGAGGGCTTCAACAAGCCGTCCATTAAGCTGTAGAAGAGGTTCGCCTCCCGTGCACAGCACCCGTGGGTGGCTCATATCTCCCTTCCATCTTTCACTGACAGCCTCGGCCAGTTCACCTGCGGATCCGAATTCCCCTCCACCGGGTCCGTCGATCCCCTTAAAATCGGTATCGCAGAAACTGCAGCTCAGGTTGCATCCTTCAAACCTGCACAGGACGACAGCTTTGCCTGAATTAGCTCCCTCCCCCTGAAGCGTGTATACGATCTCCTTGACTCTATAGCTCATTATTCATCTCTGACTGGTAGATGGCAGGATCCCGAATTCCGTTTTCATGAAAACCCCTCAATCTCAGTATGCAGGCATCACACCTGCCGCAGGCCCTGCCATATCTGTCGGGATTGTAACAGCTGTGCGTCAGGGAATAATCTAAACCCAGCTCAATTCCCCTTCCGATAATCTCAGCCTTGGTCATGTTCAGCAATGGAGCATGAATCCTTGCGGGGTTTCCCTCAACAGCCTCCTTTGTAGCCAGATCCGCCAGCCTCTGAAACGCTGCAACGAATTCAGGTCTGCAGTCCGGATACCCGCTGTAATCCAGTGCATTCACGCCAATGAAGATGTCGCGTGCGCCGATAACTTCAGCGTAAGCAAGAGCCATGGCCAGAAATACGGTGTTCCTGGCAGGTACATAGGTAGGGGGGATACTGCCGGTCATTTCATCGGGAGACCTGTTTTCCGGTACAGCCTCTGACCCCGTTAGTGCCGAACCTTCAAACAACCTGGTGTCAAGAGAGATGGTTACATGACTCTCAATCTCTGCATCTCTGGCTATTACGGCAGCCGATTCCAGTTCCATTGTATGCTGCTGGCCGTACCTGAAAGAGATGGCATGAATTCTGAAACCCTCTTCCCTGGCTATGTACAAAACTGTAGCGGAATCCAGCCCGCCACTGAGAAGCACTATCGCTTTTCTGTCCAGGACTTACCTCCCTGCGTTACTATGAGACCAAACAGAATATATACTATAGAATTCTTTTCACCCTTAGCCTGCATTATACGGTCCGGGTGGCACTTGTCATTCAGGGGGATATGTATCAATATCTGTACGTAGGAAAGGAAAGGAGGAATCATGCCGACATTCGTACTAATGACAAGACACAGCTACAAGAGCCTGCACGATGTCAGTGGCAGAAAGAAAATGGGGAAGGAATGGCTTCACAAGGTAAAGGAGGTCTGTCCTGAAGTAAAATGGATAGCACACTACGCCATTCTCGGCCCGTACGATTTCATGGATATTTACGAGGCCCCCGACGTTGAGACAGCGCATAAGATCTCTCTCATTTCAAGATCGGAAGGAGCTCTTGAGGCTGAAAGCTGGCAGGCGATGGAGTACAAGGATTTCCTCGGGATTCTTCAGGAGATCAAAAAATGATGTAAACACAGGCTTTACCATAACCGGGGACCGGAGCAGTATCAATTAGTGAATATCTATATTATGAGGGGCCTTCCAGGCGCTGGCAAATCAACATGGGCGATTGAGAATCATCCGGGGGCGCATGTATGCTCAGCAGATACTTACTTTGTGGATGATGAAGGTGTTTACAGATTCGACGGTGCACTGATTTCTGAAGCCCATTCTTCATGCCTCAGAGGATTTGCAGAAATTCTGGTATCCATCGAAGGGAATTGTGAGAACTCCCCGGAAGTGGTTGTAGTAGACAATACCGCCATAAGGGCATGGGAGATTTCTCCCTACTACAACCTTGCTCAGGCTTTCGGCCACGAAGTGATAATAATCCATGTCAAATGCGATGCCGAAACGGCCCACTCGCGCAATATTCATGGAGTGCCGCTTGAGCGCGTAGAGAAAATGGATGACAGCCTTACCTGCGAAGAACTCCCTGCCTTCTGGACGGTTGAAATTGTTGAAGGATGAAGCAGCTAGTTAGCTTGCCTGTCTGCTTTCATTCCCGGGTGTATTCTCCCATGAATTCAGCCTCAGCTATTATCTGTCCTTCAATAGCCTCTCTCAGTTCGAAAACGGTCGCTCCGGGAGCCAGGTGCAGCTGTCCCTCAAGGGCATAAAGAGTAAATATGTATCTGTGTTTTCCAGATGGAGGCGCAGGGCCGCCGTAGCCGATGCTACCCCAGCTGTTTTCCCCCTGAAGCATACCGTCTTCCTGCTGCCTTACGGCAGGTATTCCCTCTTCCAGCATTCTTTTTTCACCTGGAATATTGTAAACCACCCAGTGAACCCAGGTTCCCATGGGAGCGTCGGGATCTTCGCAGATAAGAGCAAAAGACTCCACCTCAAAACTGCATTCCCATTCCAGTGGTGGAGAAATGTCATCACCATCTGCGGTGAATTGAACTGGTATCAGATCTCCGCTTCCAAACGCAGAGCTCCATAAAGACAAAGTAAAAACCATCTCTATCACTTTTCCTCCCTCATCTCTAAGATATCCATTCTTACTACCATTACCTTTTTAGTAATTCTCCTAAGGATAAATGATAAGCGATTAGTTTGAGTTCTACCATTCCATTGATCTTAGCTGAATGAATTATTATGTTTCGCGACTTCCTGGTAAATCCCTGAATTCCTGGTGGCATCTGGAACATAAATGTATCTGAAGTGTAGAAAGCTAGTGCACTTAAAAGGGCAGATGTCAGCAATGAACTGGAAGGAGTTTATGTTGAAACGAATCATTGTTCCGATGGTTGTTCTTGCTGCTGTCGGGTTACTTCTCACAAGTTGTATGTCCACAGCCCAGATTATGGCTCTCGGGGGTCCTTCAGATTATGCCAAATCTCCCGTTTTTGACTCCAAACAGGTATGGCGAACGGTAGTAATACCTCCATCTGCATCCTCGATCTATGCCTCGCCATTCACAACCGGATTGTATGATTACGCCGGGATGGTTCTTCTTCGGACAGGTCGCTTCACATTAGTGAACAGAAGCATTGTAGATCAGCTTCTCACGGAGCAGGAATTCTCATATTCCGGTGTTGTGGATCAGACAACTGCTGTTCAGCTGGGTAAGCTTCTGGGATCTGAAGCGGTAATGACGATTAATATCGGCCAGATCACACACGACAGTTTCTGGGATGACGAGCCGGCACAGCGTGATGCCAGCCTTCATGTAACGATAATCTCGGTAGAAACGTCAGAGGTGCTCTACACATCCATGGGTATGGGATCAGACTTCGAAGGAGCCGAAGGTGCTCTGAGAATGGCCCTTGAAGTCGCCCTGCTGGGGATTACTCAATAACTTCTGGAATAACCAAAGGAATGAATATGAGAAATACTATTACAATTTCTTTATCAATAATTATAACCCTTACCGGCTGCGGCACTGCAACAACAACTACAGACGCAGCAAACTCAACCCGGGTTCTAACAGCGGTATCTGAATCCATTGTATCCGAATCTGTCGAGACCACTGAGTCGGTTTTAGCAGAACTGAATCTTCCTGTTATGGAGCCTCAAGGTACCTTTTCAGGAAGTGTTGAAGAATCTGTTCCCGGCGGCGAGATTGACTGGTCGGGCAACACGGTAAGGGCAACCGGAACAGGCGTACTGGACATTGGTAATCCAAACATGGCTCAGGCCAGATTGATGGCTGAACGCGCAGCAGTGGTTGTTGCGCAACGCAATCTCCTGGAAGCAATTCAGGGTATACGGGTGGATTCAGAGACTAGAGTTGAGAATTTCATGACCGACTACGATGTGATTTATACCCGTGTTGAGGGTATTGTCAGGAACGCACGGCAGGTAGGACCCGCCAGGTATGACTCCGTGACAGGGACAGTCGAGGTTGAGCTGGAGATGGAGATACACAGTTCGCAGGGACTTTCGGGCGCTCTCAGTTCCGTTCTTGGAAACCCGGAGATAAGTGCCGTCTCAATGTCATCGCAGACAAGGGAATTTCTTGACCAGTACTCCGCTCTTGTTTTTGACGGCAGTCAGGCAGGTCTTCAGCCTTCAATGTACCCAAAAATCTACGATTCAAACGGAAATCTTCTGCTGGACACAAGGAATTACGCCGAGTACCTTGGCTCGGGCGGCCAGACAGCGATGCAATTCATATCAGATCTTGATCAGATACTCTCTCTACCTGCATTTGCACAGTCACCTCTGGTGTTGGAAGTCCGACAGGTAACCGGACAGTTTGGAACGGATATTGTTCTGGGAGAGGCAGGCTCGAGTACGCTGGGCTGGCTGAAAGAAGGACTTCCATTCCTCATGGGCGCCGGTCGTTTTCTCCTTAACGTATTGTTGTAGGCAATTATAATGAAGTGGATTACACTTATTCTCATATGCCTTGCAGCTGGATGCAATCAGCAGATTGTTGTGCCATCTACATCTTCCAGCTCAGATTCATCTTCTTCTGTCTCTTCTTCTGCTTCAGCAACTACTCTTGAATATCAGACTTCTGGGGTGAATGAAATCGAAATTCTTGCCGAGGGCGTAGCCGCTCTGGAGTTCCATGGAGGGATGGATATAGCTCGGGATCACGCCCTGGATGACGCACTTAGAAAAGCAATCGAGCAGGGCGTCGGAACATATATCGATGCCGAAACCCGGGTGAACAACTTCCAGTTGATCTCCGACGAGATCTACTCCAGGGCAAGAGGCTATGTCTCAAGCTACCGGATCATAAATGAAGAGCAGGATGGAGATCTTTACAGAGTGGTGATTCGCGCCGTGGTGAATACTACAGGCATCGAGAACGACCTTGCCGCCATCGGTATCCTGTTGCGCGTTCAGGGAAGACCAAGGGTCATGGTAATCGTGAAAGAGCTTGCCAGTATGGCCGACCTCTCAGATGAATACAGTCTGATGAGCAGTATCATGTTTGAAACCATGCTTCTGGATCACTTCAGACATCAGGGCTTCCCCGTGGTAGATGCGTCCACAGTTGCGGACATTCTGGAGAGGGATCAGCTCAAGCTCATTCTGGAGGGCGACGACCACACTGCTGCTCTCATCGGCCTTGCGGTCGGTGCTGAGATAGTTATCACGGGTACTGCCCTGCATACAGTCAATTCACGGATGATCGCCGGGTCTCCCAGGGACATCCATCAGTTTCAGGTCAGCAGCAGGGCCATCAATACACAGACGGGCAGCATACTCGCCGGCTCTGCCATAACGACGGAGGTTCCTTTCAGCGAGAGCCAGGCACGAACCCGGGCGGCTGACAGCACTTCGAGCCAGCTTATATCCGCCATTCTGAGCGGCTGGGTAGAGGGAGACAATATTACCGTCATTGTTGCAACAAACGCTGATTTTACCAGGGTTCAGGCTCTACGCTCCGAACTGCACCTCAAACTCAGGGGAGTTGTGGATGTGATAACCAGGGATTTCACCGGTTCAAGAGCCACTCTGGAAGTGCTATCAGAAACCGGAACGACTGAGGTAATAGATGAACTGGTTTCCAGTGAAATAGATGTGAATTTTGAGGTTACCGGAATATCTGGAAACAGGGTTGAGATAAGATTCACCGACTGATGATATGTATACAGAATCTGATACAGTTTCTTCCAGTATCTTGCGAAACCACTCCAAATACGTGATATTATTATAAATATGTTATCCTTTAATATCAGGTTGTTTCATTAAGGAGATTATCGATGTACAGTAATGGTTTCATTTTAATGATTGCGATACTTCAGCTGCTTCAGACAGGCGCTTCCCACTCTTTCCGCTCCGTAACAGATCCTTCTATTGGCGGTGAAAGTAATGGAGCGAAAGGTGGCTCATTGATCGCCGAGATAGGAGGGCCTCCCGGCTGGTCGAAGGTTTTCGGACTCGCTTACCACGATGAGTACAATATGCTCTACGCCAGTC
>JAUVUL010000077.1 GCA_030600975.1 Candidatus Aegiribacteria sp. | reverse complement strand
TCCATATACTGTTTGCAACATCATTCTGGATGGCGAGACCGTATGCTGATGACAACCCGACTGCATACGATGCTACCACCGTGTAGCTTCCTCTAAATGAAGCAGGAACATTGTATCCTGACGATCCCGCTGTTCTGTCCATTGCTGATAAAGTAAAGAACACGCAAATTAAAAGAACCGCAGCAGTTTTCATTTTCATCCTCCTATTTTTTCAAGATGACATTAAAACCTAAAAATCGTATAATACTGAATTCATACAAAGTCAATGAGTATGTCAAATAGCTTAAGGATAGCGACTGTCGTAGAATTGGCTATCGTCCGCACTAACTAAATTCAGAGACCTTCCAATATTTCCGAAAGGTCCAGCTGAACAACTGTTTCATCATTGGTAATCCCGTAAAGCTGGTTACCATTCACCATAACCATGTCGAAAAGTGTCGTGCCCGGATCGAATGTATCAAGGTAAGTTCCATTGTTGTCAAAAACGATCAGGTCTCCGAAGTCGCTCACCCACAGCCTGCCCTGGGGGTCAATGCAGAAGCTGGAAGGGGATGTGAACTGTCCCGGGCGGTCTCCGTCGCTTCCGAACCTGTTCTGGAATCTTCCATCGGGGCTGAACTTGAAAACGCTGCCGTTGAAGGAACCATATGCGAAGATGTTACCGGATCCATCCACAGTGATATCCGTATTAAGTTCAGAGCGTCCGGTCTGGCCGCTGATAGCCTCCTCAAGCAGAAAATCAATGCTTCCATCGGGAGAATATTTTATGATGTCATCACGGTTGCAGTGCCATGCTGCCACTATACTTCCGTCATCGCAGACTTCCACATCCTCGAAACCCCACCCGTCGGGATGCTGCAGAGAGCCCACAAGTTCCCCCGTGGCAGCCTCGTGAATGTAAAGCCTGCTGTCATAGGCCATGTAAAGAAAACCGTCTCTGGAAAGAGCCATTCCATTCAGATAGAAGTCATCAGGCTCTGCAAAAGTCCACTGTCCGGTATAACAACCGTTGGCATCGAAGATCTGAATTCCACCGGATTGGCGATCTCCAACATATATGTTTCTATGAGAATCAACACATATCTGAGAGGGGTCCTGAAAATAGCCTGATCCCATACCCTCCCCACCGAACTCGAGAACTACTGGAACAACGGATTCTCCGGTGATGGCCGAAACTGTATCCTGAAGTATCTCCCTGATATCAGAGGATTGTAGCAGAAAGAAGATGAGAGCGCCTATCCCGATAAGCAGAAACATCACAATGGAGACAATGGTTCTGGTGCAGGATCTGCGAATACTCCCTGTATCCATCATCATCTGGGGCATAACAACTTTGGTTCTTGGTGTATGACCTGATGACTCCTCGGAGGAGATTGATTTCGGCACCATTACAGTACTGTCACAGTAAGGACACGAAAGCATCTCCTGACCTTTTTTTACATTCAGAGACGCTCCACAGGAAGGACAGTCAAAGTTTCTGATTCGCATGCACCACCTCGATATTCTATTGTAACCGGTTATTGATCCGGATACAGAATGTTCATCAGTTCCATCGAAACTTCCCTTACCCCGATGGAATCCAGAGGCTCTCCCTCAAGATAGGAAGCTCTGACTACTGCGTTGCCTATCAGCGTATTGCCCGGAGGAACAAGTATGGAATTACGCAGTCTCTCAAATATTTCCGATCTATGAGTATCCTGAATTGCTGATCCATCTCCGTTTATCAACCAGATGGAGACATCTCCCATGATACCGCATTCAACATCAAAGTGGATTTCATTCTCGAATCCTGAAAGAACATCTCTTCCGATTATCCGCTCAAGAATTGCTTTCATTACGGGTCCCCGCTGCGGATCGGAAAGGCGTCCGGGCAGCTCAATTTCAACCGCGCAGGGGATATTCGAGGCGTTAAAATCTCTGAGAGGATGTTCTGCGATCGGATGCATGGTCATTTCAACCTGGTATCGAGCGGAAGGAGGTGGAAGCGGAGACGGGGAGGTTCGCCATGGTTTTTCCGTCCCGTTTCCCCTGATCCAGAGAAGGTGCTCCGAATCCTCTCTCAAGGGGTAGAGGTTGACGATGAGGCTCTCAACATCTGAGATGGCCCTGCCCCATGTCTCCATATAGTGCGTGTCCAGCAGGTGTGGCTCAATACTTATCCCCGAAAGGTTTGAAGGTACACTTCCATGAACACAGGTGAATGCCAGGTTAACCGAAGTCCTGCCGGCAGGAACAACCTCCGTACCAATACCCCTCCAGGCAGCTGAAAACATATTTAAAGAGTCTGGAAAATCGGTCCAGAAGAAAGCGTTTCCCTCCTCCGGAGAATTCACCATGAGCGTGTCGCCTTCCAGCGAAAGCCATTGGCTGGTTCTCATGGGAAGTTTGTCGGGAGCAGGATCGATGCCCCGGGAACTGAACAGAAGAACTGTTGAAGAGCAGTCCGATACAGGGACCAGCTGCAGGCCAGCGCGAAGTGCCGAATTATCTGATATGCACTCAGCTGAAGCGAGAGTCAGGGCGGTCTCAAGGATTTCTCCTCCTACGCCTGCTGGGCATATAATGATGTAGCCGGACCATCCGGCCCTCTGGATCATCATACCACTGCAGGCAAGTGCCCAGAATTGTTCACGCTGCCAGGGAGTAATGCCCTCCCATGGTTCTTCCGGCAGCAGGCCATTCTCCATCATCACAACAACGATATCCGATGACACTGATGTTGCGGGAAGGTTGTATACAGGTATACCAATGTTGAAGAGAAGCGAAATCAGAATAAGTAAGGTCAATTACATATCTCCCATCAACTGTTCAAGTTCCTCGGTTCTGGCATTTGCCTCGTCGGTGACTGACCGGGCTTCATCAATAAGATTGTATGCGCCGGTTATCGCATCCTGCGGGCTTGTATGCTGCACTGCCTGAATCTCCACTGAATCCGGCTGAGCTGTCGCAGTGGAATCAGAAGAAACTTCGGTTTCCGGTTCCTCGCCGCACGCCATAGAAAGACAGAGTGAAATAAAGGTTATTAACAAAAGCATTCTCATTGAATTATTCCCTTCCTATCTCCAGGGTCTGAGAACTCTTTGCAGAATTCCTGGTCCTTCAAGCCATGCCAGCACTATACCGTAATTTGTAACCGGGACACCGGCCTCGGCAAGTCGTGATACTCTGGCGGATAACTTCTGAGTACTTATCATGCACCCTCCACAATGTATAACTATTCTATATTCCGCCAGCTTCTCCGGTTGGGGAAATTCCCTGCCGAAGGCATGGTCAATCATAACACCCGGGCAGGCTTTCATGAGCTTAGCGGGTATCTGTACTGTTCCGATGTCCTCAGCGATCCTGTCATGGTTGCACGCTTCAACTATCAGGACTTTATCGCCTTTCCTCAACTTATCCAGTGCGTCCGCGCCACCTGCGAAGAGGGGCAGGTTTCCCCCCGATGTGCTGTTTATCATCATTATTGAGAAAGTTGTCAGAGCGATTTCATCTGGCACCCATCTGCTCATTATATCGATTGCCTGAGAATCGGTAAGAACCAGCTGAATACCGGTACCGGATCCGATGGAATCAAGAAATTCGCTGAATTTACTCTGTTCCTTTCCGGAGATCGTATTCGAACCGCTCCTGGCAAGTTTAAGGTCTGTTCGGTAAAGACCGATAGGTACGCCCAGCCTAAGGAGGTATTCCATGGCCATTTCCTGGGGGCGGAGGAGCCTGCCTCCGGGGGATTCTTCGTCCAGTGGAATATGGAGGAGTACAGGTGATTGACCGTTAACGAAAGGTAGCAGATCGATCTTTTTCACGTCTTCAGGCCTGGAGGATTCGATGAATTCTACAAGTTCAGCAGAATTCTCCTCTTCAGAAAGATCAAGGCTGGTATGACGCGTTCCGGCTCTGTCATGGAAAACCGACCTGCAATGCTCAATTGTCTCCTCCAGGGTTGCCCCGCTTCCTGCGAGTTGTTCCAGAAAATCCGCATGAATGTTGAATACAACTGACAGCTTTTTCAGCAGACTTCTTGTAAGAGCAGCTACTGAAGCCTCAACATCAAGGTTGCCTGAAAGAAATGACTGCACAGGGTCAATTACAAGAAGTACCAGATCAACTTCCTCCAGGGCGGCAAGGGTTTTCAATCTTTTCTTCTTGCCCAGGCCGCTTTCCTCGTCCAGTCCAGCGGTATCAAGAATGCGTACCGGTCCAAGAGCATGTATCTCCATGACAGTGCTTTTAATATCGGCTGTTGTTCCCGGGGCAGCATCAACAATGGAGGTTTCCTGCTGTGTAAGCAGGTTCATCAGGGTGCTCTTTCCTGAGTTGATGCGTCCGAAAATTCCAATTATCAGACGGTGTACCCTTGGCAATTCATTCTCCAATCATCATTCGGAGTGCTGGATGCATGACATGATATTTATAGTTAAATCGCCATCGATGGGGAATGTGCCTTGACCGGCAGTACTTACTTTACAATAATTCCGTCCCGCTCAATACGCGGAGAGGTGGCCGAGTTTGGCTTAAGGCGTACGCCTGCTAAGCGTATGAGATTCACGTCTCCGAGGGTTCAAATCCCTCCCTCTCCGCCAGTTGATCAAATCCCTGGAAATTCCGGCATTTTCCGAAAATGACTCGCGTTCCGCGAGTATTCTCCATGGCATCGGGTATTGAATCTCCAGAACTGGATCTGATTTTGATCCGAGAGAACGGAATTCTTTTGTCTTGAGAGGGAATCCGGGGTCGACTTCGTTATTTAGAATAACAGAGATACGGGTGGTATCTTCTAGGAACGTGTTATGCGTGCCGAACCGATCTCAATGGATATCATTCCATCTATGGAAGGCCTAGATTAATAAAATATCACACTACTTATATTACGTAACCACTTCCACATATAGTTGAAAGTTTTGTCCATCAGGGGTTTTCCAATCGCCACAAGTGGGGATTTCTGAATCGCCCTTGCCACCCTCCTCGATCACGACAGAATCATGGCCTGGGAACTGAGATATTACCATTCACACAGCTCCCAGTCATCATCGGGAACATTCAGCACCACATTCTGGTTAACAGTTATCTCTGTCCAGTCGGTGATCCAGTCGACTTCATCGGGTTCTGGGTCCTCCGGGTTGGAATTGCCATTCACATCTATCATTGCGGCAAAGAGGTATGTGTCTTCCTCGACAACAGAAATCGAGTAAGCAGCTTCTCCTCCGTTAAACGGTGAAGAAACATCAAGATAAACGGTAGTCCATATGCTGTCTTGGGTCACAAACCCGAGCCCTGCAAAGCCCAGAATCCCGTCTTCCACTCCGATCTTGGTCAGAGCTCCGGAGACCGTGTAGGTATTGCCTGACGGGCCGGTTCAGCCGACACCGCAGCCCAGGCAAGCTAGGGCAAAGGCTGTAGCCATCACAAGAAAATACCTGATCATGATCAGCCTCCTCTTAAAAATACGACTCGAAACAGCTGACCCATCATCACAACCCGGGTGTTTGCGTCGGTATCCAGCGAAGATGGGGGATCACAGACCTAAAGGTTACGGTTGAGGAGTCGTCATGAAATCCGTTTCGATGTAGAAACCTCCACCGAGGCTATCATCCCAACATGCTATCGTTCCAGTGCACAGATCCCACTCGGATGTAAACGCACCCTCGACTTCCCACGATGTATCGCCGACACCTCCAGAACCTCCATAAACATACTTGCTCCACGTGCCATCAGGCTTAATGTCAAAGATCCAATTCCCGTTGCCGTTCGGAAGAGACCCTCCTGGATAAGACACTAAAAAGTATAGATCGTATCCATAATCACCCATAACATTGAAAGAGATGGGATTGCCCTGGCCAGTGGTTCCCTCCCAGTATTCCACACTACAACTATCATCGAGAATAATTTCCCATTCAAAGAGTTTACAGTTGAAGTCTGCTAGAGAATAGCCTAGAATCGAGATGTTAAAACCAAGCTTTCCAGTAATCCCGCCGACGAGTTCCCACCACCAGGAAGCATAGTCTTCCGAAACAGCTCTAATGCGATCTGCGTAGCGGTGACCATCAAGAGGTGTCTCACTTGATACACGATCAGGATTTATTCCAATCCCAAATCTCCACGCAAGATAGGGCTCTGATTCCAAATAGGGACCGAGAACACCATAGAAATCAACGCTCACTGTCGGACGCACATAGCCTCTGATTTCGAATTCACCACTGGCATTCCAATCCGTTTGGTGCCCTAATAGCTGTGGATTGTACTCCCACACAGAAGACCAGCTTCCTTCGTATTCAGCACCAACACTGATCGTATTGGAATGATTGAAACCCGTCTGTACCGATGCTGTAGCACTGGCAGCTACATCAAATCCACCAACGAAGCTAAGAGTGACGACCTCAACAACTGGAAGCCATCCAACAAACTGCACGTAAACACGAGAGAATGAAGCAAGAGTAGTGTCAGCACTGAAGTTCAACGATCCGTCAACAATACCTTCAATGTCGCAGTTGAAAACAAGATCTCCAGTTGCAATGGCATGGAATTCCACAATCTGCGAGTTTTCTATTTGCCATCCGATATCCATATCTGGTTCAAACTCAATCGAACCTGAAATAATCCTGACAGTTAGGTTCGCTCCGCCAACATTACCGGAATACAATGTAACATCAGTTAGTATCAGTCCCTTACCGGAAGTAGTCACGCCATCCATAGCATCGAAATAAATTGCGGAAGGTCTCCTTACCATTTTGGACATGGTCAATGAATAGGTCGTGTCTACTGAGCATTGAATCACGGCATCAGTAAGTCTGGCGTCAGAAGTCTGTATTGTCATTGTGTTTCCCTGAATGTCTATGCTTGAAGCAATGCGTATACACCCATAGAAATCTCCCACTACTTGGCCACTGATTATGCAGTCCCCTGTGGATATATCCGGTGTGGATTGGGAGAAGTTAAGAACAACCTGATTATCGGTTATCGATTGGATAGTCACACCGCTTAGAGCATCAAGGACAACTACATTTTCAGAGATAATAGTGGAACTGCTTTCCTCGCTCGGATCAGTTGGACCACAACTCAGAAGAACTAATACCACGATTTGGATCAAAAGTACGAAGATCCTGTGCTTCTTCACTGTAGCTCTCCTTCGTGTAATTCCTAAAGAACATTCATATTAGTGTCAATAGGAAACAGGAAGCATCTGAAAGTGATGGCATGAATCAGGTCGAGTTCGGCTGTCAATCCGCTACGTAGTAGCCGAGAACAAGACAGAAATCCACTATAAACAACTTCTTTTTCTGTCTTGACAATCCAAGCCACTGGTTACGGCAGTTCGTCACTAAAAGGGAAAGATTA
>JAUVUL010000288.1 GCA_030600975.1 Candidatus Aegiribacteria sp. | reverse complement strand
GGATTCAAGATTCCTGTCGGGAAAGCTTTTCAGAAGGTCCAGACCCTCCCTGCAGTATTTAACTGCTTCGGAAGGATTGAATGATCTAAGCATTCGCGCAAGTCCGCATAGAACACTGATTCGTTCTTTTCCGGTAGCTTCTGCAAGTTTTTTTTCAAGTGTCTTCCGGGTAATGTTTTCTTCAATATTGTTATCCGAGTGTTTTCCCACTGCTTTCCAATCCGGTCAATTTCCCTGGAGACTGAAATTTCCGAAAGCGTCAACGCAGCCTTGAAAAATGCTCCAGCGCGTCTTGTCCAGTCGTGATTCTCTGCTTGAATAGATAATTGCAGGATAGCTCTGCCCAGTCAAGGCACTGAGTAAACGTCGGATGCTCATTTCGCAACTATTACCACACACATGTCCCTCGGTTCCTCATAATTAACCCATGTCGAAAGTCAGTATTATTTCATGAGTGAATAATCAATTTCCATTCTGATCTCACCTTCAACGAGTACTGTGCCACTGTCATGGAACATACCAGACCATCCGGTAACCATCTCGCGGCGAGGATCTCCGGGGAGTCCAAAGTAAATGTCTGCTCCAGGTTGGAGGAAATCAACGACTTCAAGGCCTATTGGTACGTCAAACCCCATGGTTTTCAGTTCGATATTCATACCCTCGCTGAAAACAACGCATCGGTCACAGCTACCACCGAAATAAAATTCCGGATCGGTTGGGAACCCCAGATATTCAAATCGTTCGGCGTGTTGCTTGAGTGACTGTGCAATACTACCATCAACTGATATCCATCCCAGGGGAGCAATGAATACTTCTGCCCAGGCATGATAGCCTGCCTCTCCTTCTATTGCTAAACCTCCCATAATAACTCTGGCAGGAATCTCCAGGCTGCGGCATAAGCTCACGAATAACCATGCAAATGAACCACAGTTGCCATCCATACTGGTAAGAGCGCTTAATGCTCCTGGCCCGCCTGCCAGTCGACCTTGTTGCTTCATGTAATCGACTTGCCAATGAAAGATTGCCTTCGCTTTATCCAGATCCGTTTTATGCACTGCTGTCACCTGGTGTGCCACAGACCGAATCTTATCATTTTGTTCCAGGAAGCGCTCTTCCCGGATGTAAAGCTGTCGAAGTGATGATGGCAGGAGTTGACTGCGCTGAGCACATTTGATGATGTCAGACAAATGAACGGTATGAAGTTCTATGTCCCACTCAATCTCGACGCGGCTGGTTTGCTGCCATTGAGCGATTCTATTCAAGGTATATTTATCTTTAACAACGCGATCGGGTTTGCCAGAAATGAATCGAAGATCCTTAACCATTTGACTCCGTGTATCAGGAGGGAGAGCAAGAATAATGGTGCCCGGTAGTCCCTTTGTATTCCATAACGCTAACCTTGTTTTTACTGTACGCATGTCCATTCTCTTAATGTGTATTTCAGCGATCCACTATATTAATAGCGGAAATAAATCTATATGTAGTAAAGCTATACAGATATCCCGTCAAGGCAAATCATTGGAATTCGTCAGATGATGATTCAGCTTCCAATTCAATAGGAAGAGTCAAGATGAAACCCTTGATCTCATCCCTCACGCGACGATAATGAAGTAAGGTATCATCTTCGTTTGCGGCTCCAACTGCCAGTTTCGGAGGATCATCGAAACCCCGATGGATCACCTTCGTCTCAGCCGGAAAGAAGGGGCAC
Source organism: Candidatus Aegiribacteria sp. (assembly GCA_030600975.1). Classification (GTDB taxonomy): domain Bacteria; phylum Fermentibacterota; class Fermentibacteria; order Fermentibacterales; family JCC-6; genus Aegiribacteria. The sequence goes on along the minus strand of JAUVUL010000288.1, from coordinate 2,140 downwards.
ATCTCGTTCGCATGACCGCACAAGGTAACCACGTACTCAAATTCCATATTACCGAGATCATCTACTGTCTTGCTGCGCTGGCCGGAAATGTCGATACCGATTTCAAGCATCACCTTTACCGCGAGAGGATTGAGCCCGTATTTCTCGATTCCCGCCGAGTACGGTTCAACAATATCGCCGAGGAAGTGGAGGCAGAGACCTTCCGCCATTTGACTCCTGCAGGAATTCCCTGTGCAGAGAAAAAGCACTCGAATCTTTTCACTTTGGTTTCCCAGCTGATACTGCTCCGGATCAGCTTTGCTTCCCTCAGCTAATTCTCCCCAAACCGGCTTCCCCTCCACCTGACGATATCGATTATCGACCAAGGCTCACCTCATTCATATCATGCAGCATTGTTACTGTATTGTATCACATTCCAGTTCCGCTCCAGCGAATGGTTATGTAAACAATTATCGGATTTCCATATGCCGGTCAATCCAATCCAGTAAATCACTCAGCATTGTTTCATTATCCAGATCGTTATGCAGCTCATGATATCCGGCCGGGTAACAAATAAATTCCTTATCGTACGCTCGAATTCGATCGAAGAATTTCTTTGCACCTTCAGCGGAATTCAGTCGATCGGCTTCACCGTGGATCATAAGGAGTGGAATACTGATATCCTCCACGTGCATCTTCACCGATTCCAGTGCAGATAGCAATTCGGTTCCCCATCGAGCGCTTATTTTACCGTGGACAAGTGGGTCATCCTGATAAGACTCCACGACAGATGGGATCCGAGAAATCGCATTATCGTCCAGACCGAGACCTATCGGGAATCTCGGGTATATACGAGATAGAATTCGAGCCAGTGCAACCTTGTAAGGTTTAGCTACACCCACCGGCTCTATGGGTGCGCCAGAGATAATCATTCCCGCTAATCTATCGTTTTCTGAAAGGATATAGTCCAGGGCTATCAAAGCCCCCATACTATGACCCATCAGGAAGATGAGTCGCCTCGATTGTTGGGCTTTGATTACCTTGATAAAATTCAATAAATCAATACGATACTCCACCCACGAGTCTATGTGACCGCGCTGACCAGGGGAGTTCCCATGACCTCGAAGGTCAAACCCGTATACAGCATATTCACTGGAAACCAGATGGTTAACAATGTTCAGGTATCGACCGCTATGATCACCAATTCCATGAACAATTGCTATCACAGCGCGAGGGTGAACCTCCGGCAGCCAACGCTGAGAATAAAGAGATACGCCGTTCATCCCATCAAAATAAAACTCACTGTGTTGCATATATGTCTCCAAGTTCAGATAGAGATCGAATCTCGATCATCCTATCGCATCAAACATCGGCATCAGTAGTGGAAACAGAATACATTATCTGTCAGGGGAAAGCTATACCCTTTGATGCAGGGAGTCCTCATAAGTTTTGGCTTGCATCTTTTCTCGCAATAATCCTGTTGACCGCATGCTGATGCGGCACTCCGCCTGACATGCAGTCGAAGATATCCTCAGAAAAGAATTCTATCTTCCAGTCATGGTAGCATGTCAGAATTTCTCCTGAAATCCACTTATGGGCTGTCTTCTCTCCATCGGGGGCTTTTTCGATGAACGGTTTCCTCACGAAAACCGAGAATACATTCAGTCCGCCAGGACTGGTATTAGTACGGTAGTTCGCAAAAAGGTCAGTCCGTTGTTCTGGCGGAACGTACTGGAGTACTCCCGTCGAGAACAACACATCGAACGGCTTGGTTAGACGGAACTCGTTTATGTCCGCTACGAATGCCTCAACGTGAACACCAGCGTCGGAAGCAAGCTGCTTTGTCTTCTCAACACCCCCGGGTGAAGTGTCAAACGCAGTAACTTGATAGCCGTTACGGGCAAAGAAGACCGCGTTCCGGCCTTCACCACAGCCGATGTCGAGAAGCCTCAATGACCGATCAGGGGGCAGCATCTGCAAAACCCGGTAACATGAATGGGATGGGATCTTACCCCAGTAGTAATCCGTTCGTTCATATCGTTCATCATATAGATTCATCATTTCATCTCCAAGCCGAACATGAGCTTCACCGGCGCGAGGTACAAGCGTCCGGGACAAGCTTTGATCCGATTATCCTGTTTGCGCACCCAATTGGGTGCGC
>JAUVUL010000158.1 GCA_030600975.1 Candidatus Aegiribacteria sp. | reverse complement strand
GCTGCACCCTGTAACCGGTGCGGAAGGTTATTCCCCCAAGACCATAATCGTATCTCTGTCTTGAACCATCCGGTGGATATCCCCTCCATATACCTGCTCCTCCCATGATCTCGGTCCGGTCGATGCTCCAGATAATTGAAAGGCTTCCCTCCCGGTTGACCCATGAACTTTCCGGGGTTTCCTGGGAGGCTTCCAGCTGAGCCGAAATGGGAATACCGAACAGCCATGGCTCTCTATACCGGAGATACGCGTTAAGACCTCCCCATTCGGTGGTCTGACCTGAGATCTCCAGTTCCCTCGCGGTTCCAGCCAGATTCAGGAAGAGAATCTCTCCGGCACCTTCAAGATTGTCCCCCTGCCAGTCCATGGACGCGGCAAAATGTCCTGATCTCCCTTTCTGAACATCCTGCACGATGACAAGATTGCCACCCTCTCCAAGGAAGAGCTCGGTCGTGCCTGCGGCTTTAATGAACTTCAACTGTTCGATCCTTCCGATCCATGCGTTAACTGCCTCGCGGTCGTAGGGATCTCCGGGTTCAATCGCCAGCAGTCGTGTAAATACTTCGCTGCGGGTTTCCGACGCCCCCTCGATGCGGACTTCTTCAAGGAGGGCATGCCTTCCGGGTACAGTGTTTACTCTAAGGGAATCGTCCGATACGAAATAGTAACCCGCACCGGCAAATGGATATCCTTCTTCAAGGTACCATTGCAGGATGCTTTCCTGCAGCACTGTGATGGAGGAATCTGAAGCAAGTACTGAATCAATTCCAAGTTCATACAGGGCGGGAACGGGAGGACTACCCCCAATATCAACAGTAAGGGAACTCTCCGCTGATGACGCCGCAGAAAGAGTAATGCAGAATAGTATCCTTATCATCTAGAAATTCACCGTTCCCTCCAGGCCCGCCCTCTGGCTCCAGCTGCTTCCGGAGGGTTTTCTTCCCCAGTAAAACACACTGATATCGAGCCCGGATGAAAGGCTCCTGCCTATCCTGGCTGATGTTCTCCATGAGACACCGGTGTCATTCCCATCGAAGAACCAGGCAGGAAGCACATCTTCACCGGGTATGTATCCCGCGGATAATCTGGCCATCGCGTTCCAGCCACCTCCGATCCATGAGAAATGTGGCCCTGCTTCAATCATGTATTTATCCAGACCTGAAACCACTTCTCTTCTTCCCTCGTAGGCTGTCATGATACCGGGTTTCAGACCGGGATACGGCTCCAGGATCGGATCGATTCCCAGCCTCACCCCCCTAGTATCCCGGGGGTAGTACAGTTCCTCCTCCTCACGCCAGAGTTTCACCGAGCATTCTATCACAAGAATATCCGCAGGGCTTAACTCCGGTGCTGCCCTCACAGACCAGAATCTTTCATCCTTCAACCCCGCGCCACTGTAAGAAATCCTTTCGTTCCTGAGCCTCCCTGTAAAACTGAGCCTGGTCAGAAGACCGGTTTCCCACCTGAACCATGGTGAGATGTCCAGGCTGTATCCTCCCTCCTCGCTGTTGTCAAACGCGCCGTACAACAGAAGAGTCTTCTTCCTGTCCAGGGAATTGCTGGCCGAGAGCCTTATCACGGAACTGGCGCCGGATGATGCTCCGGAACTGGAGAGTGTAGCCTCAAGAGATGCGGAAGTGACGGCATCGCCTGCGGCTCCCGGCTGGTAACTTACAATGTAATCGCCATCAGGGTCAGCGTAATACTGGCCGCTTTGGGGATCATAGCTGTAGTTTCCTTCCCCCTCACCTATGTATATGTACATTACATCCAGGGACCTGCTTACGGTTCCTGAACCATTGTAGACCGCTTGCATCCATATATCCCCCGCTGTTCCGGTCATGGACAGCCTGATGGCATCCGCATGGAGCTCTCCCCCGGAATCGTAAGAAGTTGAAGAATGCTCAAAACTGCCGTTGTATCTAAGGTCACCGGCGGGACCGGATCCCTCGAGACGGGTTCTCCATACGTTGAATGGCCCGCCTGAAGCTCCACCGGACCTTGAATCGTCCTGAAGCTCGATTCGAAGAAGAGCATCGGTAGTATTCCTGCTGAAGGAAAGTCCTGTATATCCTGTATTCACTCTCCCGGAGAGGCTGTCCTTCCAGGATTCTTCCGAGAAGCTGCAGCCCGCGAAAGGTTTTAACGAACCTGTCACCGGAATTGCTGATAACGAGATGGATGAGGTCTGGCCCAAAGCCATCTGAGGTGTATCGTTTCTCCTGAGGACTGCTCCCCCGGCAGAAACACGGATATTCCCCAGAACAGGATTCGAAGCAATACGATATCGTTCAAGGATGCCTCCGGATTCCATGAATCTGCCTGAGGCAGATACTAGAAGTTCGTCTCCTCCAAGACTCACATCCGCGATGTTATCCATACCATCGTATTCTGCGGGCAGGGACCATGCGGAAAGAGCACTGTCCGGCTCGAGCTCGGCAGGAGGTTCGTAACCGGATGAAACGAGCCTTCCCCCTATGCCCAGTCCCGGGCCGTCTTCCCAGAATTCCAGTTCGACGGCACCTATGAAACAGGTACCCTCCCTTTTCGTCTCTTCCGGGTTGTACAGGTTTCCGGTTCTTCCGGAAAAGGCTGCTTCAAATTCCATGTCAATACTTCCGGATGTGTATCCCGCTGAAAAACCACCTGTACGGTAGCCTGATGGTATTTGTATGTACTGACGAGGCAGATGGGTTCCACCGCCGGAGCCTGCCCAGATGTACCCGCCAAGGGAGCTGTCGAATATGTAATCTCCGTTCCCGGATGGCGGTCTGCCGAAAACAACATTCCAGTCGCCCTGACCAGGTCCGACATAAACGTAATGTTCAAGTGAATCCAGAGTGTATCTGCCATTCCCCTCTCCAACGTTGAAAGCTCCGTCAATCCATGCTTCAGCCGGATCCTCTCCGGCTTCGCTGAGAACCGCTACAGCCTCTTCGGTCAATAGAAATCCCAGCGGTGATTCTCTGTTATCCTCACTGTAGAAACCTTTGATTTCAATCTCCAGGCCGTTTTGGCAGTAAACTGAGGAGACGGTTATAAAATCCTTCCTGAAACCGTCACCTCGCTGGAAAAAGGTGATTTCCACCCTCTGGTCATTCCGTATGAGCCGCCGGGCGGTGAATGTTATCAGGCCGGCCGTGTACTCCATCTGGTAATCCTCGGTGGTACCACGATGCATAAGCTGTCCATCCAGCCACACCTTCTCACTGCCGGGAACGATCTCCCATCCGGATGACACGTTGTAAGGTCCCTGAATTCCCTCATCTGTATTAAAAACGGTTCTCTGCCTGGAATCCCCCGACGTCCCGTAACCCGCACCGGTGGTGATGAACTCAGTGATGTCCCCCTCTGCGTCAACTCCGCTTACCTCTCTTCTCCATGAGAGGGGTCCGGTCTCTCCGTTACCGCTTACCCAGTCCATATCGCCAAGCCTGGCTCGCCATGTGGAGCCGTCAACAACAAAGAATATCCTGTCAAGCTGTGAGACGAGCTCAGAAGAAGAAGGACCGGCTGTCAGATTACGGTCGGTAATACTACCTGAAACCGTAATCCCGGGTGCCGCCATACCTTCAACTGAAATTCTTGTTCCCTGGTCCAGTCCCCCGCCGTCACCAACTGAAAATCCTATTCTCTTTGAACCAGATATGTACAGGCCATGTTCCTGAAAAGGATCGGCAGTATACCTGTGCAGCTGTTCGATCGTCCGCCTCTCCACAAAGCCCACATCAAGTGAAGTCGATGAGGGGATGGTTAACAGAAGCACTTCAAATTCCAATTCAACGGTAGATCCAGCTGGTGGAGGGGGGTCGAAGATGAGGCCTGTTCTAACTCCTGATGTTCCGGGTACCGCGTTAAGTGTATCGCCATCAACGATGGCGGTTATGGAACCCGGAGCTATCCATATAGAATCGGGAGTCTCGAAGAAAGCCGTGCCATAACTTTCGAACTCCAGGAGTGTGTGCTTTATTGTCGGATGCACTCCTATGGTCATTGAGGTAAGAAGCAGTGCCGCAGCGGCGAACAGACTCACCGTAGCACCAGGATTCTACCTTCCCCCGGTGACCATAGCAGGCAGTGATTGCCGTTTACTGAACAGGAAATCCGGGAGAATTCCCCGGTCTCTGGTAGTCGGAACAGAACAGACCCGCTACCGTCAAGTACGCAGGAATCCTGCAGAACCATCAGCTCTCTCCCGGCAATGACCCATATACCAGCAGAGGGTAACGATTCGGGGGCTGAATAATATCTGAATAACAGGGATTCATTTTCGCATGAATAGACTGCGCAGCTTCCCGATCCGGACAGCTGGCCATCGCCCGAACCAGCCAGTCTTAGGAGAATATCATCCGGTTCCTCAAGGGAAGTAACTGTCCCGCTGGCCCGGGAAACGTACAGAACGGAAAGCCCTGAGAGACATATATCCCCGGGCATGCCGCGGGAAGCCCAGAAATCCGTGAGTTCACCTGAATTATCATAACGATACACCATGCCCCTGAGTTCATCAGTGACGAACCATCCCCATCGCTCATCGATGCACATACCTCCGGGAAGAAGAACATCGGAGAGGTCATATTCAGAAAGGGAATCCCCGGCTTCATAGACTCGCAGGTGAGGCAGCCCTGGCAGGAGTACATAAATATCCCCTGCCCCGTTTATCTCGGCATCAATTATTCCGCCAGGAACCGTGATGTATTCTTCATCGCTGTCGGGAAGCTCTGCTGCCGATTCAGAAACCAGAAGACTACCCAGAATTGCGAACAGGAATAATAGAGTGTTAGCGCACAACTGCGAATGAGCCGGTTTCTATTCTACCGCCCTGGCTGAATCTGAAGAAATAGGTACCTGATGCAAGACTGGATGCCCCGGGATAGGCCAGAGTTGCTTCTCGGTTGTTTACATTGTTGTAATAAACGGTTTCTACATATCTGCCGGAGAGAGAGAACACCGAAAGCTCCACATCTCTTCCGTTAGACCAGAACTGGAAGAAGAGCGTACCGCGACAAGGCTGTGGATAAAATGTGAAAACATCTACAGAGGAGGTGACTGAACCTGTCGAGATATCAAGGTCGAGACCGGAGAATGTACTGCAAAGAAGCAGAATATCACCCTCTACTGGAAGGGATATTGCAACATCATTCGCTGAACCGGTATCCACTTCCACCAGCGATACTCCTGTTTTATCGTACACGAACGCCTGCAGGGTCCCCAAACCTGTGGCGGCTGCACGGAAGCTGCCCGTTAAGCTGCTGTCAACGCAGAAATACCTGCCCTGGTAAGAGGACATATGGTCACCCATATGCGAGAAGGGGTCAGTGGTTATCTCAGAATTGTAATCCAGACCGGGTCTGTTGCCCGGAGATACAGTATCGTAATCCGCTATCCTGAAGGAATCCCACCCGTATTTCCCATCTCCAAAGTCCGGATCATCAATCCAGCAGGCCAGCATCCAGTCAAGGAGAATCCTGTTCATATCCGGGTTCGAACCGGTGACACTGCGGATGGCTTCACTAATTCCCGCAATTCCGCGGTCGGTGGTTCTCAGGGATTTATAAAGAAAATCATCTCCGCCGTAATTCTCGTACAGGTATGCGAAGTAAAGGTACCCAGCCCCGTATCCAGCAACGTATTC
>JAUVUL010000263.1 GCA_030600975.1 Candidatus Aegiribacteria sp. | reverse complement strand
TATAATTGAATTCGGAAACTGAATTGGCATTTTCCCAGTGTCACCGATCCGGCAGGGACACCTGTTGAGGGTGCCATGGTTCTGGCAAGGTCACACTGGGAAAATGCCAATTCAGTTTCCGAATTCAATTATACCGATGTATCTGGTTCATGCACTTTTCAATTGGGCTGGGAGCCGAATGGAGGCTATACAATCGATGTGATATCACCCTTCGGGTCAGCAGGAAGCTCGAATATCACGTTCACTGAAGGAAAGTCCTACTCCATAAGTTATACCGTACATTGCAGGGTTCCGCAGAGGCAGACAGTATCCGTACCGGAGACAGACACTCCCTTTATCATTTCCATTATGAGCAAGTTTTTTCCGGTACCCTACTATTCCCGTTCCCTTTACTCGATCACTGACGACAATGGTATCGAATCCTACCGGAGTCCGGGCTGGATTCATTGGCGGACATCGGTTTCCCCCGGAAGCCCGGTGTACATGAATGCAGAAAACTTCAGGGATTACAGAAACGGTCTCAATTGCAGTGCAGTGCCGTACCCATTCATCCCTGAGCCAAACGATACCTGTTATGCAGTCCTTGATAACAGGAACAGTATTTTTACATGGTCTGAATTCCATTTTTCCACATCAGCATGGCACGTAGCGGATGATACGTCTTACGATATTTCCGCCTGGCTTGCTGAACCATTGGAATACAGAAATCCGGTGGCTGCTTCATGCTGTCCAGGCAGCATTTATTCCGGCAGCGATGATAACCTCAGCTGGATCAGATACTATCAGGATATGGAGTTTCAACAGGACAACCCTGACGATCCTCTTTCTGCAGGACTGGTTCTTGGTCCGTTCATGATTCCTGCCGGGGAGAGAAGCCTGGACATTGGAAGCACCGGGGATCAGCCCGGACTTGATATGGACCTTTTCCTTTTCGTGGACCGTAATGCGAACAGATCAGTTGATGATATGTCGGAGCTTGCAGCAAGCTCTACTTCACCGACTTCCAACGAGAGTATCTCTCTGACCGAGCCTGATACGGAAGTTGCATACTGGATTTACATACATGGATGGCAGGTTCCCGATGAAGGGGGTAAGATCGACCTTGGACTATCCTTTGAGCCGGAGATGCTTGATGTGTATTCCCTAGAGCCCACTGGATATCAGAGCAGTCAACCTCAGGACTTCAGTTTCTTAACTTCATCGGATACTCTTGAAACCGGAGATATTTACCTGCTGGCAGGAGAAAATGTCATTTTCCCGGAGAAGTCAGAAGATCGATGGTATTTTGAAGCGTCTCTCAATACAGCCTTTTTCAATACAGGATCAGTGGAGATATTCAGAAGCGAGGGAGAGCTGATAGAAAACCTTTCATGGAATGTATGCCTGGACAGTATTTCTCCGCAACTTACTTATCTTTCTGTCATCGTAGATTCTGCTGCTATGGAAGTACTGGTTGAGGCTTTATGTAATGATGAGGGTTCGGGAATATGGGAAGCCGTATCATCTATTGACAGCCTTGATAATAACCGGTTGGTGTTACGGGAGGATTCGATCCAGAGCTGCAGAATCGATATTGCTCCCCTCTCAGGTCAGACCGTTTCAGCAGGAGTCTGTTTCACAGATTCAGCAGGTAACGAAACAACAGGGAATATCGATATTCATGTTCCGTTAAGACCGGCAGTGCTTTTCAGGTCAGTTTATCCATCCCGAACAGTGTACGACCACAGACCTGTTCTGCAGCTCTATGCAGATTTCCGTGATGATCTGACCGGCTGGAGCGCTGCTGCTGTACTATCCGATTCATCGGGTGCATTCCGGGAAGAACTGAATCCATTCGTGATTGATGGAAACATCATTCAGTTCAGGCCGCAAGAACATCTTGATGATGGTAGTTACACTGTCATTGTACGGATAATCGATCAAGATGAATCGATTGCCGCAGAGCATTCATGGAGTTTTAGTATTGATACGATGACCTCTATACTATGATTAAGCATCATTTTAAGACTTGTAATGAAGGATGGTGGGCGAAGAGGGACTTGAACCCCCGACATCCTGCTTGTAAGGCAGGCACTCTAGCCAGCTGAGTTATTCGCCCACAAAAATGATGGTTGCAGCTTCTGCAACCGGGGAGCATATATGGTTTGACGGGTGCTTTCTGTCAAGCACCTATGTGAGCTTGAGCTTCTCACGATTGGAGAATAAGCGTCTTGAGAAAAGCATATAAGAAATCCGAAGGTTGTCCCGGAAGCATTATCCCTCCCGAAAGAAGATCGGCTATTTTTAAAGAGCTGCTTGATATGGGTAAATCGCGTGAAACCAAGGTTATCATTAACCAGAAGGAAGACGACGATCTTGTTCTTGTTGGAGTGGGAGCGGTTGACTGGCCCGGGCTGGCAACGGTTGTACTGAGCGAGCTTCACCACTCCGGATGGAATCTGGATCTTCTGGAAGGCTTTGCACTGAATGCTGATGGTGTTCGAAGAGGATTTGTAATAACAGGAATCAGGGATGAGGATTCAAATCGGCGGGATGAATTCGTTGCCGATGCCGGTAAAATGGCCGATCTTCTTGCCAGCCTGGCAAAGGGCAGTGCGGGAACTGTTTCTCTGCTGTCAAGGGCAGCGGAAAGGCTTGAGAGATTTGAAGAGGTACGGACCGCCGTAGAAGTACTGTATGGTGATAAGAAGGTACCGGCGGGTATTCTCGGGGAAAAAGGAGAACTCGTTCTTTTCATTTCATCAAGGTCTGATGAGTACCTTGCCGAGAGAAAAGCAAGTGACCTTGCCTGGATAATCAAGACGAATTTTCAGCTCGTTAACATGGTCAGAACAAGCTCGGGGAAACCCCAGTTCGCCATTAAGAACCTTCAAACATCAAGGGAACATCTGACAGGCATAAACATTGCAGGTTTTGAAAGGGACATTTCATTTCAGAACTGCGTAACCGCACTTATACACTCGTGGTACGGAGCTTCCATTCTCCACCAGAGAAGATATACCACGCAGGATGGTGTTATTTCCATAAGGATAGAGATGACCGGCCCCAGCGGTTTGAGCGCAACAAGAGCGGAACAGACAATTATAAGAAGGAGTCTCAAGAAACTCCTGGTAGCTCATGAACTTGAAAAATTAAAGAGAATTCACCAGTACGGCGGTAGCGAGCATTACGCCAGAGCTCTGATCCCCCTGCTGAAGAAAGAGTGTGAGACAACAGGTTTGAATCAGGCATATCTCGCCGTATTTTCATCAACAACATTCCAGGCTCAGCTGAAACTTGTTCTTGTTACGAATCAGCCTGACAGTAATACTCACGATACAAAGATCATAGATCTGGTAGGCTCGATTAACGGTATGAAAGGCCTGACAGTAATATCATTCAGATCCCCCTCCAATTACAGGAATATCTGGGTAGATATTCTGAACGTAACCGTTGAACGGGAAGACTTTGCGGAGATGGAAGATGCTTACAGGGGTATAAAACTTGCTATTGAAGAGAATTTCGGACAGTTTAGGGATTTCGACAGAGGAATGAGACTTAACGATGTAAGGCAGCTGAAGGAGATAAGATCCGAACTGAACGAGATCCCTGATAGCGTGGTAACAGATTTTTATTACCATATTGAGGATTTTCTGAGAGCCAGTATTTCAGTGAATGAGCTGTCTGAGCATATCAGGCTTGTATACGAATCCATATCATCATATCTCGCGAGCCGGGGGATATCGGAGAATCCATGTTCACGGAACGTATTGGAGGGTGAGAGAAAAGTAGCAACTCTGATCTGTATTGTTTGCGAAAGTGAAGCGGTCGCATTCCAGCGTCTCCTGGAAGCCGTAAAAGAATACACAGTGAATGTAAGTATTATCGAATGGGCGGGTGTGTCCGCCATTCTATTCAGAATACAGAAAAGCGAGAAGGGTCTCGATGACGATGAGATACTTGATGTGATCGTAAAATTGAAAGCACAGAATGAAGAGCAGTATTAACTGAATATCTTGACAGTTCGTACTGGTGACTCTATTTTCCTCGTCCATGGCGGTGT
>JAUVUL010000306.1 GCA_030600975.1 Candidatus Aegiribacteria sp. | reverse complement strand
TGGATTGGCGGTACAAACATCAACTACGGGTTCTATCTGCGCCAAACAGACACAACTTTCGGTGGGTGTCTCTTCACAACAAAGGAAGGTGATGAGAAACCTGAACTGACGATCACATACCAGTACAGCGATCTGGAGCAAACCACTTTCGGCTGCATCAAGGCGTTATTTATGCAGTAACAGTATTATCGCACGGGAATCATATCGAGCAAATAATCCGGGGCTTACCACATTTCTTCCACTTATGCGTTTATACGCTCCTCGGGGTCTTCCGGCTGGATAGCGCGGTAGGTGAAAGTGTAAAGCTTTTCCCGTTTGAGGTATTTCGCGGCGATTTCGTTTGCCTGCTCCAGACTGGTCCTCATAACCGCCTGGCGGAACTTCTCGGAGAAATCCTTGTCATAACCGAAAAGCATAGGCGCATAATCCCGGCTGAATACCCGCGCAGGGAACTCGCCCATTCGTTTCCATCGACCGTCAAAGTGGGATTTAGCGTGCTGGAATTCATCCTCGGTGAAACCTTCGGAGCCGGGTTTAGTAATTTCGCGGAACATCCCTTCGAGCGCCTGCTGCTCCTTTTCGGGCGATGTCCCGATATAAGCCATAAAACCGCCCGTTCCGAAATGGCTTACATTCCTCGAATGAACCGCATAGGCGAGCCCTTCCTTATCTCGAAGAATTTTGAACAATCGCGCTGACATAGCTCCACCAAGCATTTCGTTCACAATTGTCAGAGCCGGCAGGTCTTCGTGACCATTAGACAATCCTGGAGCCAATACTATGATTATCGTCTGGAACTGTTCCTTTGTTTCAATCAGTTCCCTCTCTGCAGCGAATTCTTCTACAGGCCGCTCCGAGGCCTTACCGGAAGGCAGCCTGCCGAATCTCGCTTCGACTTTCTTATAAACGTCATCATTATCGATATCTCCCGCGAATATCAGCACGGCTTCGGAGGGATTCAGGAGATCTTTCAGGTATTCCCTTATCTTCCCGCTGTCTATACCGGGAACCGTCTCTATCAACCCATTATTCGGAAGACCATAACCCTTTCGTCCATATAGAACTTCCCATGCCTTGTTGAAAGCATACCGCATCGGGAAATCGTGCATTGCCTCTATTTCTTTCGCGACTGTCGCACGGGAAGCCTCTATTGCCTTGTCAGACATTTCCGGCTCGGTAACCAGTTCATAGTAGAGATCGATAAATCGGTCGATATTCTGCGGGAGAACGGAACCCCCGATCTGATGAAACTCCGCTGAAACATCGATATCAAATTCCGCTCCGATGGCAGCTGCTGCTCTATCGAATTCCCCGCCGGGACGAGAAACCGTCCCATGAAGTACTGAAGAAAGCGCGAGGTTGGTAATCCCCGCCTCTAACGGATTCTCAATTGCTGTGCCGGGAAAAGCTATCATCGAGGAATAAATCATATTGAGCGACGGGTCCGGTATCAGTACGAGCCGCAAACCATTTTCGAGTTCGTGAACGGTTTTGCCGCACCGCTGAGCGTCCCACAGCTTTTTATCCGTGAGAACAGGCACTATCGTTTTGCTCTTCTCCGGCAGATAGAAAGACCAGTTGGCTCCGTGTCCGAGAGATAGATGCGCACGTGCCGCGCCGATAATATGTTTACGGTTCAGCGCTTTGATCCGCTTCCTGAATTCGTCCTCTTTCTGAAAACCTATTTTAGCAAAATCCTCGGCCAGACTGATTGCTTTCATTAAATAAGTTTCTTCGAAACGGGCTTCCTGGGCAAGAACTCGATTCTTCGCTGATTCCAATTCACTGTCTGTGGGGCCGGTTGTTTTCAATCGATGGATCTCCTCCATTACTATCGCCTGCACCTTCAATGGATCGGAGTCCTTTCCACAGAGAGCGTTTATTGCAAGAAAACCGTCCTCGGCAATACACTCCTCATACGCAAACACTTCCCAGGCCAGTTTTTCCTCTGTTATCAGCCTTTGATACAGCCTTGAAGATTTACCATCCGCCAGATACGTATTTATCACCTGCAGCGCATAATAGTCAGGGTCATTCATTCCGGGAACTCGAACACCGTAACCCGCGACGGATTGATCTATCTTGCCATGGAGAACCTTGAAGCGAGGTTGCGTCTGCTGAAGTTCGGAAAGGTCGGGTGTTTTAATCTCGTGTGCCTTCAAACCTCCCCAGCTTTCCTTCAGAAGAGGGAAAACCTCCTCTGTCCTGAAATCGCCGACCACAATGTACGCCATATTATTCGGTACATAATGATGCTTATAGTAATCATATATGCGGTCTCTTGGAACACTTCCAATAAGTTCATGACTGCCGAGAACTGTCCGGTGAAAAGGATGCTTCCCGAAAATCAGTTTCAGGAGTCTTTCGCGGTTATACCGGACAGGATTATCAAGTGAAATCCTTATCTCTTCCTGAACGACGGAACGTTCACGATTGACCTCTTCCTCCGGCAGAATGGAGTTCTGTATCTGATCGGCATGAATCTCGATGCCGTCGAGAATCGATCCTGGCGGAACACCTATCGTATAACAGGTCCAGGAACGGCTTGTCATTGCATTGAACATTCCACCGATCGCAGTAGCGTCTTCGGCAAGCCTGCCGGTGCTGCGTTTATCGGTACCCTTGAAGAGCAGGTGTTCGAGAAAATGCGATAATCCGTTGTGTTCATCGTCCTCGTTCAACGCTCCGACTTTGGCCACTCCCAGTAATTCGACCCAGGGATACCGGTGGTTCTCGATAAAAACGAGTTGCATCCCATTGGCCAACTTCGCGATAAAAGGTCTTTCCATTCTTATTCCCTTCAATAGTCCTGCCTGAACCTGAATCACCCTCTATAAGCAGGTTGACCTTCGGCATAATAATCGCTCGAACTGCTGGAGCTACATAGCCCGGAATCATCAGAAGCTCTCTACTACAGCGACGTATCTAGCCGCGCCTTCTGCGTTATACACGCACAATCGGTTCTCAGATATTGGATTAACCAATTTGCTGGAACCGGATAACATATATGAGTATAATCAATTTGGTGATTGTTGTTTTATGAAAGGCTGTTGATGAATATCATACCTGGCTGTTTTATGCTCTTTCTGATTTTTCCACACTGCATGGTTCTTCAAGGAGAAAGCCAGTCCGAAAGATTCACTCCATACAATCTGGTGACTGTAGAGAATTCGAATCTTCACCGTGACTTGATTGAAGCTGAAATCAATCGACTTGTAACCTCTTATGAACATAACGATTCAGTGGAGCCGATTATCCATCCTGTCCAGGAGATCCTGGGGATTCATACTGAGGATCTTTTTCCTGGTTTTCGTTTCTACGTCATTTCCCATGATGAAGTAGTAAAGGAAGATGCACCATACATTCCAGGTCTGGCTATCAATCTATATTACACACTGGCGATAAGCCAGGAGGAAGCCACCTACAGGTTTCCAGGATATGGAAACTACGAATCATTTGGCCTGTTCCTGTCTGAGCAGAGATTATCCATACAATCTGAAGAGGACGCAACAAATATCTGGTGTGCATTCTGTGAGATTCATCTCAAATCCTGGGCCGGGCAGCCATTTGAAAAGATGTCTGATACCGTCTGGCATCTGGGTTTATATTCTGATGAG
>JAUVUL010000278.1 GCA_030600975.1 Candidatus Aegiribacteria sp. | reverse complement strand
CAGGAACTGCCTGACCGGACATTCCGCTGCCTGCTCCACGTGTTGTTACGGGAATTTTGTTCTTGTTCGCATAGCGGAGGATATTCTGAATTTCATCTACGGTATGGGGTCTGGCAATGACCTGTGGAGGTGAGGAATGTACAGAAGCATCAGATCCATACACGAACAGAGCTGCCGGATCGTCCCTGACATTCTCAATTCCCACAATCTGCGAAAGGTTCTGTACGAGTTTATCCTTCATAACTCTATCCTTTCTTAAAAAATAATACTATTATTATCTCTTCTATATGTTATTAAATAGATATGTAAATAGATATGTTCATTGTAATCAACAGGATAGTAAATTTCAGCATTCTGTTGTATTGCCTCCAAATAATACCTTGACGTTTCAAATCCGATCATTTTTGTCTTGAATAGGCACAATACCGATGACAATTCCGCCCGTCAACGCCAACTGCTCATACAACTTCAGTCTCAGGTTTATCATCCCTCAAGGGAACGCAGTCTAGCGAATTGGTTCTCAGACCAGTTCCAGCGGTTCAGGTGGAGGCCCGGGGTCTACGAGGATGGATGTGCGGGTATACAAGTAGACGCAGCTGTATTGCGTTGCTGAAGTATAAAGCTATTGAAATATGCGGGCTGACAGGATACTTGATTTACCGTCGTCCAAATCTCAGCTGTCTCCGAACAGCGAGTCGTACTTCTTTTCCAGGAGTTTTAACCTTTTTTTGGATAAATCCCCCAGTTCCTCGATGGCGCACTTGATTCTCGTGCGGCTTATATCACTTCCGAGTATCTCCATCGTGTCGAAAAGAGGGGTTGAGACAGCGCTGCCGCTGATGGCGATATACAGGGGCTGAGTAAGATATTTCAGTTTGATGTCCAGCTTTTCTGAAAGCCCCTTGAAAAGTGAATAGATATTCTCCTTGCTGAAGCTGTCAAGTTTTTCCAGCTCCCATAGTATTATCTGAAGAATCTCGCTGGTTTCAGTATCATCCATATCCTTCATCAGCAGTTCATCCCTTGTAAGGGAAATCCTACCGCTGAAGAAGTGACCGGTCAGTTCCCCCCAGTCGGAAAGGCAGCTCATTCTGCCCTTACAGATCTCAAGGATCTTTCTGAAGTGTTCTCTGTTCAGACCCCACTCCACAAACCTGTCCAGAAGTTCATCGGTTGAGAAATCTTCCCTGATATACCTGCCGTTAAGCCAGAGAAGTTTGTCAACATTGAAAACTGGCCCGCCAAGGCTGATGTCCTCGAGCATGAAGTTATCTACCATCTCCTGCAGGGAGAACTTCTCCCTGTCATCCGAAAGGTGCCAGCCCATCATTCCAACGAAATTGAGAAGAGCTTCGGGAAGAATACCCGTTTTTCTGTACCAGTTAATGGATACAGGATTCTTTCTCTTGGAAAGCTTACTTTTGTCCGTGTTGCGGAGAAGAGGAAGATGACAGAATACAGGCGGTTCCCATCCGAAGAATTCGTATAGAAGAACATGCTTCGGAACCGAGTTGATCCATTCCTCTCCTCTTATGATATGCGATATCTTCATAAGGTGATCATCAACAACTACCGCCAGGTGGTACGTTGGAAATCCGTCGGCCTTCATTATCACCTGGTCATCAATGGACGCCCAGTCTTTCTCTATTTTTCCCCTGAGCAGATCCTCAAACACACACGTACCCTCGAGGGGAATCTTCATTCTAACGGTGAATTCCTCACCCGCCTCAACTCTCTTTGCGGCTTCCTTCGGAGGGATGTCCCTGCACTTTCTGTCGTAGCCACTGGAAGAACCTGCCTTCTGTCTTTCCTTCCGGACATCAGCAAGATGTTCCCTGCTGCAGAAACAGGGGTACGCATTACCTTCGTCAACCAGCCTGTTTATGTATTCATGGTAGATTTCAAGCCTTTCGCTCTGTCTGTATGGCCCATACGGTCCGCCGATCTCAGGGCCTTCATCCCATTCCAGACCGAGCCACTTCAGGGAATCAATAATAGCTTTTTCCGATTCCCGGGAAGATCGCTCCCTGTCGGTATCCTCGATTCGCAGAATAAAGCTTCCGTTGTTCTTCTTTGCCCAGACGTATCCGAAAAGGGCCTGATAGGCTGTTCCCACGTGAGGGTCCCCGGTTGGTGACGGGGCAAGTCTAGTTCTTATTTCATTGTCTTTCATACGAACCTCTCAGCTGTATCATGATACTTTTTCAATACCGAATATAAGCATCGGGCTATGCTTTGAAGTAACGGTGCAGTTTCGATTCGGAAAAGGAGTTCTATTCAGCTTATACAGCCCTTGGAAATAGTATCACTTGTACGACTATTGTGTATGTGATATTGTTGTAATCCAGATTCATCACAGGTACTCGTTACGAAGCGCTGTAGATGGCTGTGGATACGAGGCATGCGAACGCAGACTCCGGAGGCGTACTTGACAGTACGTCGAGGACGGATGCGTGAGTATAACGAAGTAGACACAGGTATATACATCGCTGCAGTAGAGAACCTGTGATGAATCCGGGTTAAGCTGCTTACTTAATTATTATGTCTCTTCCTTGTGGTTTTCGTTTTACCGGAATGGTATGGAGGATAATGAAACTCGAAGAATTTCAGGCAAAGAAGCTGTTCAGGGAATATGGTATCCCTGTACCTGATGGAATAATGGTAACCACGGCAGAGGAAGCCAGGAGTGCTGCCGAGAAGATAGAATGTCCGGTGGTTGTCAAAGCACAGGTTCAGGCCGGGGGTCGAGGCAAGGCGGGAGGAGTTAAACTTGTAAAAACGCCGGCCGAAGCGTACATGGCAGCCAACTCGATACTCGGCATGGATATCAAGAGTTTCAGAGTTGAAAGGCTGCTTGTTGATCCGGCAGTATCGATAGCCGGGGAGTACTACGTGGGCATTACAATTGACAGAAGAAAGAAACTGCCGGTTATGATGGCCTCCGCGTCGGGTGGCGTAGATATTGAAAAAGTGGCGGCGGAAACCCCGGAAAAGATCTTCTTCCAGGAGATCAACCCGGAGAGAGGACTACGTTCCTTCGAAGCCAAGCAGCTTGCATTTCAATTGTTTACGGACAAGAGAAAAGCCCTGGCTACCGCTTCTGTTATGATGAAGCTTTGGGATTGTTTTCATGGCATTGACGCTTCACTGGTAGAGATAAACCCCCTTGCCGAACTCGAGGACGGTTCTATTATCGCCCTTGATGCCAAGATAGTACTGGATGACAACGCTATGTTCAAGCATCCCGTCATGGAGGAGATGCGGCTCCCTACTCCCTCCGAGCAAAAGGAACTCGACGCGAGAAGCCACGGTCTGAGCTATGTACAGCTTGATGGTGATATAGGCTGCATGGTCAACGGAGCGGGTCTTGCCATGGCAACTATGGATGTGATCAAGCACCTGGGAGGCACTCCGGCTAATTTCCTCGATATAGGGGGTAGTTCAAGCCCTGAGAAGGTTATTCATGCCATGGAGCTTCTTGTCTCGGACAGTAATGTAAAAGCCGTATTCATTAATGTCTTCGGTGGTATCACCCGATGTGATGATGTAGCCAGCGGCCTGGTTGCGGCACTCCGGGAGATACAAACAGACATTCCTCTTGTTGTCCGCATGACGGGAACCAACGAGGAGGAGGGTATCAGGATACTCTCCGATTTCGGGATTACTGCTTTGAAAGATATGACAGAGGGAGCCAGAGAAGCCATCCGCCTTGCGGGAGAGGGAGGCTGCAGCTGATGAGTATACTGATAGATAAGAATACCAGGGTAATGGTTCAGGGACTCGGCCGCGACGGATCCTTTCACGCCGAGCAGATGAAGGAGTACGGAACGAACATTGTTGCAGGAGTTCATCCCGGAAAAGGCGGAAGCAGTATTCATGGATTCCCTGTTTTCAACACCGCGGAAGATGCTG
>JAUVUL010000069.1 GCA_030600975.1 Candidatus Aegiribacteria sp. | reverse complement strand
TACATTGACGGAAAACTCGAGGAACAGGATTACAATGCCGAAACTGTCAGAGCTCTGGAAATGCTTGAACCTTTCGGCGAGGGTAATAGAAAACCAGTCTGGATAGCAAGGGGAGCCTATCCGGTTCAGTGGAGGGCTGTGGGGAAGAATGCGGACCACCTCAGCTGCAATTTCAGGATAGGTTCAGGCATTTACAAAGCCATAGGCTTCAACATGGTAAACAGGCAGTCCATGTTCAACGGTAAAGTCGATCTCGCATTTAATCTGGCCCTGGATACATACCGCAGGGACGGGAGTATACAGCTTGTTCTCAAGGATATTCGCAAACATCGAAAGGCTGTTAATTGAAGGCTTCTTTTTTAGACAGAATAGTGGATGTTTTCACCGGAAATGTTCTTACTTCAAGCATTCCGGAATACTCAGCAAGACCCTCACAGGTGAAATTCGCCCGTGCAGTGGGTTCCGCTATGGATTCTGGAGGAATATATCTTTTTGAGGCCGGCACCGGAATCGGCAAGAGCCTTGCCTATATTATTCCCGCCATCCTTTCCGGAAGAAAAATATTCGTATCCACCGCCACGATAACCCTCCAGGACCAGCTGGCCAACAAGGATGCCCCGGCTATACTGTCAGCATTGAATTCGGATGCCCTGGTCATCGTGCTGAAGGGGAGAAATAACTATCTGTGTCTGAGGAAATGGAAATCGGGCAGCGCGTCGTTCAATATTGAGAGCGATTTTGAGAAATGGGCTGAATCCACCAAAGACGGCGATATCTCATCATTCTCTGAAGAGATTCCCTCCGCTGTATGGAGGCATTTCAGGTCGGATCATCTGGACTGCACCGGTTCTTCATGCCATTTCAGGGGCGCCTGTCATTTCTTCAGTGCAAGGAATCAGGCCAGGAAATCGGATATTCTGATTCTGAATCATCATCTACTGGTAGCAGGATTGATGGCTGATGAAGTTCTTCCGGGAGCGGATGTACTTGTAATAGATGAGGGACATCGCCTCGAGGATGCAGCCAGTGAATGCATGGGGCTCACGCTCAGTGAAGGTATGCTTCTGCCGATCTATGACGGGATTGCCTTCAGTGAGATCGATACTGAGAGAAAGGCCACGCTTCTCGAGAAGACCAGGCTTCTTGCAGCGGCGGTAGCAGACCTTACCGACGGGATGAAAGAGACATCCGTATGGGATCCTGTTGAGCACCTCGAAGGACTTGAAGAAGTTTCGATAACTGCAAAGCAACTCGCCACTGATACTGAGAAAACGGAGGAACTGCTGCCGGCATCCCAGACCGCCTCCGCGGTGGCTTTTGCAGCCGGGAGATTCATGGAGCTCAGTACCGAGGAATACTGTTGCTTCGTGGAAACCGGGAGAAAACAGCCGGTTCTGAAGGCTGTACCCCTTGATATCGGACCGGATCTGATGGATACCGTATACTCAAAGTTCGATACCACCATCCTGACCTCAGCTACACTTACCGTTGCGGATGAATTCGATTTCTTCCGCAACAGACTCGGGGCTTGGGATGCCCGTGCAAAGAGTTTCGGAAGCCCATTCGATTACTCCTCACAGGCGATTCTTTCGATACCGGAGAACCTTCCTCCTCATGATTCCCATGAAGATCTTGCCATGACTGCATGGCAATGGGGCAGAAGGCTCGCGGAGGTACTGGATGGAAGGACACTCATGCTGTTTACCAGCTACAGGAACCTGAAGCTGGTAAAGCAAATCGCTGAGGAAGAGCTTCCTCCCAACATTAGACTCTTTACTCAGGGTGAGATGTCCCGAAGCGCTATACTCAGGGATTTCAGGGAATGCAGCAGGGCTATCATTCTGGGCACTTCCTCATTCTGGGAGGGTGTTGACCTGCCGGGAAGTATGCTCCAGGCGGTTATCATTGACAGGCTCCCCTTTGCATCTCCGGGACACCCGCTTATCAGAGCCAGAATGGATCTGATCGAGAAACATGGAGGGAGCTCCTTCGGACAGTATTCCCTGCCGCTTGCTGCGGTACGCCTTAAACAGGGCGTGGGCAGGTTGATCAGGTCTCTTGATGATATGGGAGTCGTAATGATCATGGATAGAAGAATCCGTGCGAAGAATTACGGCAGAGTATTCCTCAGATCCATTCCGCCCTTTCGGATCGTATCTGAAGATCAGGTTATGGATTTCGTGATGGAACACTGTTCTTCCTCAGGTGTATCATCAGTGCGGGATGCACGGGAAGGGCAGAAGTGATGGAACCGATGAATGGAATTTTCAGTGTATAGGAATTTCGAAATATCAGGTGCTTGCCTGAAATAATCTATAGTGTCATATTTGCCATCTACTTTCAGTACTATTCGTAACAACGCATTTCTGGCATCATCTGCTTTATGGAGGAGAGAATGATGAGAATAATGTTTGCGACAGTATGCCTTATCCTGCTGGCCTGCGGCATTGCAGTTGCTTCTGGGGGTGGGGAAGCTGTAAGAATCGGCATAGTACCATTCGGCTATAGCGGTTCTGATGCCCGATGGATAAGTAATAAGCTTTATGATGCTCTTAAGGATATTTTTGAGGATAGCCCCGAATATTCCTTTATCTCGAAGGGTGATCTTGAAGACGCATTTGAGGATCTGGGTTTCAATCCATCTGATTTTGAATATGGTGTACCACCTGACTTTGTGGTGGATGCCGGTGTTGCTCTTGGAGCAGAAATGATACTCTACGGCAATATTGCCCCTGCCGGAGAGGAATTTCAGGTTATATGGAATGTCAATATCCCTGCTTCCGGCAATACTATTAATGCGGATCCCGCTTTTGTTCCAAAGAACACAGATCCGGTGAGGGAACTTGCCGCAAGCATGATCGCAGATCTTTCTGAGCTGATCAGCGGCAGAACCCAGCAGGCACTGGATCAGGCTGCATTCAGTATCCAGATGAAGAACTGGTCCATGGCGATTATGTTTCTGAACCAGGCTCTATCCGTTGACCCGACGCTACTGGATGCAAGGTTTCAGCTTGCGGATATCTACCTTGAAGCGGATGTGGATTCGGTAGACAAGGCTCTCGAGGTTTACGAGAGCATTCTCGCTGAAGATGAAATGAACCCGGGAGCCCTTACTGGTATAGGGAGGGTCTACCTTGCCAATGATGATCCCACCACAGCCAGGACGTATTTCGAGAATGCTGTAGATATCGATCCTGAGAATGCGGATGCCTATTTGGGGCTCGCGGAGGCTTTCCAGGCACTTGGAGAGATCGATCAGGCAGTTGCCAGCTTCGAGACAGCGCTTGCAGGCAATCCTGACAATCTTTCTATTAAGTTCCCCCTCTGCCTTCTCTATTACCAGACGGAGGAATACTCCAAGGCAATACCGTACATGGAGGAAATACTCGCTCTTAACAGCAACATGGGCGGCCTCAGACAGCGTCTTATTCAATCCTATGTCAAGATAGGCGATTACGGCAAAGCTGCTGACCACGTGGTCATATTTCTGGAATCGGATCCGGATAACTCGCAGAAGATTCTCTATACTGCCCAGGTTGAGTCATGGGCCGGCAGAACCTCCAGCGCAGTTAACAGATTGGAGTCTCTTATCTCCAGTACGGGAAACCGGGAAGCGTATATACTTCTTGCCACCATATACAGAGACAGCGGGCAGCGGGGTTCAATGCAGAATGTATTCTCCCGCCTCAGTAATGCTTATCCGAACGATCCGCTCGCCAGCTACATGATGGGGGCATTTTACTACCAGAGCGGTTCAACCAAGGCTCGAATATCAGAGCTTATTCCTGATAACATTCCCGTCTGGCAGGGTGCCATAAACGATCTGAATACTGCTATATCGTATCTGTCGCACGTAACCGGATACAGAGCAAGCAGTGCCCAGAGCATGATCTCAGCGGCCAATAATTCCATCTCTCTCTGTGAGGAGAAGATCGACAGGGTCGAGAGGTACAGTCAGTAAACAGCTCTGAAAGTCAGGCTATCAGTAATCGCCGGTTTGGTCAGACCAGACCGGCGATCCTCTTAATCCCCGGTATAACTCGAGTACCCGTTCTTCCGCATTTCTTCCCCGCAGATTTCATGGAATTTCTCCATTTCTTCTTTGGACCAATTCTGCCAATGAGGGCGGTTTTTTTCAGGCGTTACATTCACAGGGGTGCTGATGTATGAAGCCCAGGTTTCTCTATCTATCTTTAGATTCAAAGAGTCAAGTAATCTTGTTTTGAAGTATGAGTAATCGCTCAGTATCTTTTCAAACTGTATTGTTATATCGGTGCTTTCACGGAGGCGTCTGTTATCATGCTGCCATAACCAGCAGACTCTTTCAAAAACAGACATGGACGGCCATTCAGAGGCATAAGGATCATCTTTCGGTGGTTTTAGAATGCTCAGTATAGGATCTTTCCGCCCAAGACGTCCCCTGGCCATGAGTGAGCTGACAACATCTCTTCCGTCTCGAACCAAATGAAAGAAGAACGCATCAGGAAGAGATTTTCTTAGAGCTCTGCAATGCTGTCTGAGATGAGGACTTATCTCACCGTATATGCTTATTTTATGAGAATGTGCGCGGTGGTAGATCTCCTTTAACCGGTAGGAGGAAATGTACCGGTCTGCCTTTTCTTCGGAATGCAATGCCCCGGAGAACTCAATGAAATCAAGAACATTCGCTTCATGTTCTATCAGGGCATCTGGAGACTCTCTTTTTAGAAGATTACTGATAAATGACGTGCCTGATCGGCTTACCGCGAGACCGAAAAATATGTCTGTTGATTTCAGCCATTTTTCAATTTCACGGCTTTTTCTCATGTACATTGCAGATAGAATGAATCTGTTTACCTGGTAGAATGTTCTTAAGATCAACCTGATAGCCGGGTTCAGAACCGGAAGCGAGAATGAAGAAAAGCGGTACTCCCTCATAATTCTGGTGTACCATTTGTAGTTGTATTCTGTTCTGTTGTCCATATTCTCAATTCTCTCTGTTCAATATTGTAGTATTATAAGTATTGAATCTGATCTTAACGAGTTGAATTGGAATCCGATCCATCCCTATACCACGCTGGAAAGACTATGAAAAAACTGATTACAGTCTTCTTTCTAATAAGTATAGTAATTGCATTCTATCTTTTATATTTCCAGTAATAGTGATCAGTTATACAACCTCATCGACATATCTGCTCTTGGAGTATTTCTTCTCGTACTGCTTGCGATTTCCGGAATCGTAATAAGAGGTATCATCAATCGCCTGTTTTACAACGATCTTGGTTCATTACTGTCACTAACCGAATCAACTGGATTGGCTGCCGTGAACACTCTGGGGAACCTTCTGCCGTTGTCTGCCGGATTACTTGCAAAAGGTGCTTATTTGAGAGAAAAGCACGGCATTCCTGTTCGGAAGTATTTCTCAGCTACCATTGCGTTGTTCATTGCTTTCTTATCTATGAACGGTTTTATCGGGTTGCTTGCATTTGTGTTAATATAACTGTTTACACAGATTCCGCTTCCTTTGTGGATCTTTGCAGGATTCCTGCTCATGAGTTTTTCATTATCCCTGCTTTATGTTCCGTTGACAGGATTGCTTAATAAGCTGAGTAAACTCCAGGAAAAAATTATGCAAGTACACGATGGATGGACTATCCTGTCCGGTAAACGTAGACTGCTTTCTATAATGTTCGCATTGCAGGCTGCAAGTCTGCTGGCAGTGTCCGGAAGGTTGTTTTTTGTTTTCCGTATGATGAGCCAGGAAGTATTACTGGTCCAATGCGTTATTTTCTCAGCTGCATCCATTCTGACACGAATCGTTAATATTGCACCCGGAGGTCTGGGCGTACGTGAAGGCATTATCGCTGGTCTTGGCAGTATCATGGGCTTCGATTTCGGTGTCTGTATCATTGCCGTTGGCATCGATAGACTACTGACGATAGTAATGTGTCTGATCATGTCACCGCTTTTATATTCGGGGGCAAAAAGAAACACCAGTATCCCAACGATTGGGAGCGGATGATTTCGAGAGCGGTTTTATTTATTCTCCTTACCTGTTGTAGTTAATTCGCAGATATGTGGTAATATCTGCTATACTAATGAGACTCTTGAGCTTGAGCAGTGAATTGCTTCTTACTGGAGTTTCCGGTACTGTAATTTGTATGTTCATCAAGGATTGATACGATTTCCGGATCATAGATTGATTCTGATCTTCTCTTGAGTTCCAGAATTGAATTTTCGATTGACTGATTTGACAGATTGGCAGCATAGTTACTCGAAACAGATAGAATCCTCGAAATCAGAGGTATTGATTTTCCTTTCAGTTTTTCAGGTTTTCCTGAACCGTCATAATTCTCCGTTATATGTTTGATTCCCTTGACCACTTCAGGAGGGAGCTGGAACTGGGTTCGTGCGGGATCCGATGTGGAGAAAACCTCCTGCCAGTCCTCCTCAGCCTTTTCCAGAATTGCAGCTGTCAGATGGAGCATGGCGGACATTTCAAGATCATCAAGCGCATCGGTTGTCATTCCCATTTCTCGTCCTATTTCCCTGGCGATATTCGCAACAATTCTGCTGTAACCGGCCTGTCTGCTGTCGGACATGTCAAGGGAGTAGACCATGGCCTCAAGACACTTCCAGCCGCTCTTGAACACGTTGTCCCTTAATTCGAGGTTCTTCAGCACCGTTTCAGTCTGCAATACGAAGATTTCAACACGTTCTTTATCCAGTGTTGATCTGGGTGAAGGCCAGACTTCCAGGAAAAGGCCTTCTTCACCCTTGCGTGACAGAGGAGCGGTAACTGAGGTTTCAAAACCTGTCGGGTAAGTCATGGAGATGTTTTTCCAGCTTATTCTAACTGCTTCCGGTTCCGCAGCCTGGTACCAGAAGCCTGCAAGGATCCGCAGAGCTTCGATGGGAGAATCCAGAGTTGTCAGGATCTCCGAATGCTTGCCAAGTTCGTTTTCTAGAAACCTGGTCCTTGAATAGGAGAATCTCGCTCTATCCAGAAGCAATGACAACCCGGTCTGAATAACCAGCACTGTAACAACCCCGACTATCAGATTCCATTCCCATATGTTTGAGGAAGGTTCCTTGGTCTGTATTGCTGCAGGGAGAAGAAAGAGGATGAAGAAACCGGGGTAAATAGCTGATTTGAAACAATTTCTGATACCCTGCTTCAGTTTTTTCAACCCGGAGAAATCAAACACGCACTGAAAGAGCTGATTCAGAAGCATTGTTATCATCACAGCTCCTGCAAGTGCCGCCGCGGTCAGATATTCACTTTCAAATACCTTCATACGGAAATGCTGAAGGATGAAAGTAGTGATCCTCAGGGAAAGAAGGCAGATAAGCATGAATTTCATTGAGCGGATAAAGCAGTTTCTGTATGTTTCCCCTATCCTTACCGTATAGATCAGCATCCCCAGGAATACTGCCAGCATGAAACCTGTTTCCTGCAGAACCGTGTATCCGATTAGCGCCATATATCCCTGAAAGACCGGGAACAGAGTTACCGGATATCCGGTTGTCCTATGGCTCTGCATTGCTATCGTGTATATGAGCCCGATCCATAAGCAGAAAATCATGAAGTATTCATTGACTCCCGGAAGTGATAAGTGAAGAACAGG
>JAUVUL010000175.1 GCA_030600975.1 Candidatus Aegiribacteria sp. | reverse complement strand
GTTCGAGTCCTGGCAGCATACTCTCAAGCGGAGACTGCCCACCTCCCTGGTTCCACCCCGATCAGACCTACCACGGTGACCAGAGTGCGGTGGTGACAGTTGGATCAACAGATAACAACGATATTATTGCAAGTTCCTCAAGTCGTGGACCCGTCACCTGGTGGGGCACCGTAGCTCCCTGGAACGATTACAGCGATACGGAGCCTATTATCGACCCGGATATCTGCGGCCCCGGAGTAGATGTAGTCAGCACACGGTGGACTGGAGGATATATCACCATGAGCGGTACATCCATGGCCACGCCCCATCTTGCGGGAGTTGTTGCACTTATCCTTGATGCTAATCCAAGCCTCAGTGTTGCCAAGATCGACAGTATTATCGAAGTAACGGCAGTTGAACTCGGGGCCAGCGGTAAGGACAATACCTACGGTGCAGGCAGGGTAGACGCACTCGCGGCGGTTCAGGCCGCTCTTTCGTTGGTTGGTGTTGCAGATGGTCCTCAGGATGTTGATCCTGCAGGAATCCTGATAAGCTCGATCAACCCCAATCCTGTTCATGATCTGGCTTCCTTCGAGATTTACACCGAGAGTCCCGGAATGGTTGACATAGGTGTTTTCGATGTTTCAGGCCGCAGGATCGCGATCATCAGTTCGGAAGAAATGGCGTCTGGAACCCATGCGTACAGCTGGATGGTTCCCGAAAACATTGGAAACGGCATTTACTTCGTTCGGGCAAATGTCAACGGCAGCACCGTAACTTCAAGAATGACCATAATTAAATAACAGCATTCGACTTCTGTAAAGAGGGCACCCTGCGCGGGTGCCCTTCTTCCACCGCTCTCAGTACGAAAGCATGCTTGAGAGACAGCGAGTGTCTTTTATCCAGTTAGTGAATAATACTCACAGTTTTCCTTACTTCTGCCGTTCCAGCAGTAATCCTCAGCAGATACACCCCCGATGATTAAAGAAAGTGTACTTCTCTCACAGGATATATACTTCATCGGTTTTGTCAGTAATCTCGAACTCGTACAAACCGACTGTTATAGCCAGCAATAGATAGGCTTACTTCAACCTCTCAGTTGAAATATGTACTGTTTTCAGTAATTCAATAAAGCATAATAAAATACCAGACACAAAATAATAGGGGGGGGGTGTGAGCATGTCAATCTAAGTTTTAATAGGAATTGAGAGCTTATCTCTGGATGTCTGCTTTGTGGCGAGTTTACGTTTTCATTTAATAAGATCACATAGATGAATTCGGGATCACCACATGGCAGTGAAATTAGCATGGATGTCAGAACAGAGGAAGAACCCTATTCTCATTTTCGAATATTTTGCCTTAGTTGATTTCACCAACATTGACTACTCCAGAGCCTGTGAACGGTCACCGAAATCCTGCTGCACATATGAAAGCCCCGGGAAGATCATCATTGAAGTATTTCAGAGAGGTTAGAGCTCTGGGGCATGCTTGAATCTCATCGAAGATTATAAGATTTTTATAAGGATCAATTGATGTATTCGCTGCATACTCCAGTTCCGATAGCAGACGCTTTGGTTCGAGGTTTCCATTCTGAAAGATCGATGCGGCTTCTGTGTCTCTTTCCAGGTCAAAGTAGTGTCACACCGGAAAAGAAGCACCGAATATGTTCTTCAGTAAGTATGTCTTGCCGCACTGGCGCACACCATGCAATAACAGAGGCTTCCGCGATGATTTTCTTTTCCAGACTGCAAGTGCTTTTTTGGCTTTGCGTTTCATGTCAGGAATCAAGGAAGTATGTAACAACAAGTCGATGCTATTCGGGAATTATCGAATATTTCATAGGAGAAATTCGTAGTATCTGCTACTTATTGCCACTTGTTGCATATGAGATTGCTGGAAGTCGATAAATTGGAAGGCACATTCATAATCAAATCGAAAGGACGTCGAGCAGGGTCTGCTATACATAACCATCATCTGTTGCTATCCCGGTAGATATTGATATTTGCTCCCTGAAAAGCCCATGAATTCCAGAAATATTCCAGCTGTCAACAAGAAAATAGATTTGTCATCTCGACTGAGGCAGGTCAGGCTGAATGAATTACTGCAAAAACGAATGCCTTGCAATTACAAAATGGTATTTCTATATTATGACATAGATGTCATAGAAAGGAAATGCACTATTGAGATTGAACGAATTTGCAGAACTGGCAAAGAAGTTGCCGGTTGTTTCACTTGCTGATATAAGGAGTACAATGCCCGGTCTCCGTCAGGAAACCCTGTCCAGGTGGAACCGCAGCGGAAAGATCATAATGGTAGCTCCCGGCTATTATGTTCTCCCGGATGAAACCACTGACGAGACCGATCTCTTCTCAATTGCCGGCAGGTTGTACACACCCTCGTTCGTTTCGCTGGAATCAGCACTTTCATTTTACAGGCTCATTCCGGACACTGTCCTCTCTGTCACTTCAGTCTGCACAAGAAAGACAAGGCGTATCAATTCACCTCTATGCACATTTATATACAGGAGCATTCAGCCGCAGTTTTTCTTCGGTTATGAAGCAAAGATTGGCAGAAATTACAGTTTTCTTATGGCTTCTCCGGAGAGGGCGGTCGTTGACCTGCTCTACCTAAGGAGGGATATCAGTTCAGCAGAGGATATGCGGGAACTCCGTTTTGACTCAGAGATTTTCAATGAATTGGATCCAATGAAGATCCTCGACATGGCAGAGCGGTTCAACAAGCCCTGGCTGACTGGGAAGGTGCAGGTATTGATTGAGGTGATGAAGAATGCTTGATCCTTTTATCGTCTATGATGCCTTTCCCGGCATTCCCGATACCTTCAAAAGGGCCATGCTCAGGGAATACCTGCAGTATAAAACACTTCAATTCATTTTCAGAACTAAGGAAAGTGCGGAACTGGTCTTCATGGGTGGAACAGCATTGAGAATATTCTACGGAAGCAGCAGGTTTTCCGAAGATCTTGATTTTGATTCGAAGAACCTTTCCAGTGATGATCTTCAGGGAATAGCCCTGACAGCAGCAAATGAATTCGAACTGGAAGCTGTTGAATGCAATGTAACCTTCAGCAAAGGAAGCGCATTCTCAGCAAAGCTCAGGTTCACCGATGCCCTTCAGCAGTGGGAACTCACACATCACAGGGATGAGGTACTCACCCTCAAGTTTGACGCCTCACCGCAACGGTATAGTTATTCACCGCAGGTAAAGGTGCTGAACCGCCTGGATGTGATCGCTCCAGTACCTGTAGCCCCCGCTGGACTGATTCTGGCCCAGAAGCTATATGCAATACTGAACCGTAACAGAATAATGGGCCGTGATCTTTATGATGCCTCTCATCTGTTCGGATTCACAGAACCGGACATGAATTACCTTGATCAGAAGGTTCAGGTATCATCCAGAAAGAAGATCGAGGAGCTGATACTGAACTGTCTTGCTGATAGAAGCATCAATGACCTGGCAGGGGAAGTTGAACCCTTCGTTTCCGGCACGAACGACCTCCTGAGGATCAAGCTTTTCCCGGAGATCCTTCGAAGCTGGGCAAACACATAATAGGGGAGATGTACGAAAAAGGGACGGAGGTAATTGAATTTTCTAATTACCTCCGTCCCTATTGGTACCGGAGGAGGGACTTGAACCCTCATGTCCACAGGGGACAACGGATTTTGAGTCCGTCGCGTCTGCCATTCCGCCACTCCGGCACCGATTTTATGCACTCTCTGATATCGTATCTTCAAATCTCGATCCCGCGGAATATGAACAATACCGGAAGGGAAATGCAAGGGTCTCCGGTCATGTGTAGGTGTAAATCATCTTGACAAATGTGCTTTTTTGAGATAAGTTTGTTCACTTATCGGGCCCATAGCTCAGTTGGCTAGAGCCACCGGCTCATAACCGGTCGGTCCCTGGTTCGAGTCCAGGTGGGCCCACCAGACTACTTAAGCCAGGAAGGGCGGGTAGCTCAGTTGGCTAGAGCACAAGCTTCACACGTTTGGGGTCGCAGGTTCAAATCCTGTCCCGCCCACCATTCCCTGGAGCGGGAGAATTGGTGCGGTGATCATGTTACATGATGCATGCATCATATTTGAAACCTATTTAGGGGTACCATTTTCAGGTACCCCTTTTCTTTTTGTGGAACATGCGGGAGCAGGAATAGATGATAAATGATCTTATGAAATTGTTACTTATGCAGGAAGTCGATTCCCGTATAGACCGCGCGAGTGCGGAAATGGATGAAATACCACGGGAAAAGCTTATCCATGAAAGAGAGCTTGCGTCACAGAAGGCGGATTACGAGAAAGAGAAGAGAAATCTGGAGGAAATAAGGGAATCCAGCAGAAAAACTACTGAGAACAAGGAAGCCTCAGAGAAGATGCTTGCAGAATTCAAGAACAAGCTTCTGGAGATGAAAACAAACGAAGCGTACAGGGCCATGCTGGGGCAGATAGGATTCGCAGAGAAGAAGATTGGTGATCTTGACATCCAGATTATTGAAAAAATGTACGAAGAGGAACAGGGCGAAAAAGACCTGGAAGAGGCAATGAAGATATGGGAGCGGAATACAAAGAGAGCCGGGAAGAGGCAGGAGATCCTTGACGGTCAGTTTGAGGTTCTGAAGGAGAACATGGAAGAACTGATGACTGAAAGGGAAGAGATAGCTTCAGGGATAGGTAAGCGACTTCTTGATAAGTATGAGCAGCTCCGGGCAGCAGGCAGGGGGCTTGTGGTCGTTGGTCTTCAGAAGGGAGCCTGCGGAGGATGCCTTACGAATATTCCACCTCAGACCGCAGTTGAGATCAGCCAGGGAGAAACATTTATCTGCCCCATATGCGGACGTTTTGTAGTCTGGAAGGATGACAGCTCCATGGCTGGAGAGAAATGACTATATTTCATCAGAGGGTCAGGTGAGTGGCCGCCCCCCAGGGGGAGGAAAGTCCGGGCTCCACAGGGCGGGACACCGGGGAAATCCCGGTTCCGGCAACGGAGAGAACGTGCCACAGAAACGAAACCGCCCCTGATGATATTTCGC
The DNA here is from genome assembly GCA_030600975.1 of Candidatus Aegiribacteria sp. Taxonomy (GTDB): domain Bacteria; phylum Fermentibacterota; class Fermentibacteria; order Fermentibacterales; family JCC-6; genus Aegiribacteria. Next base: position 147 of record JAUVUL010000175.1, on the reverse strand, counting down.
AGACTTGTTAATTAAGATCGACTGTAATTTTCATCGGGGGTAAGGGTGAAAAGGTGGGGTAAGAGCCCACCGGGATACTGGTAACAGCATCCGCACGGCAAACCTTGTCCGGTGCAAGGCCGAATAGGGAGGATAGGTCTCATTGAG
>JAUVUL010000388.1 GCA_030600975.1 Candidatus Aegiribacteria sp. | reverse complement strand
GTATCGCATATCACTATATTGTAACTCTTCAGTCGAGCCTCATGGATGGCACTCTTCAGGATCGCAACCGGGTCCTTTTCATCCCTGCGGAAGTAGAATCCTGCACCGGCATCAGCTGCCAGTTTCTCAAGCTGGTCAATGGCTGCAGGTCGCTCAAGGTCACAGGCGGCAAGAAGAACAGTTTTACCTTTCTTTTCCGTAAGCCACCAGGCGAGCCTGGCTGCCGCTGTAGTCTTGCCCGAACCCTGAAGACCGATCAGGAGGTAGACCAGAGGAGGCTTACCGGACAGCTGAAGGGGAGATCTGTCGGTACCCAGCAACTTAACGATCTCATCGTTAACGATCTTGATGACCTGTTTCCCTGGGGCGAGACTCTTCAGGACATTCTCACCGGTGGCCTTCACGCTTACATCACTGACAAACTGCCTGGCAACCTTGAAGTTAACATCGGCTTCAAGCAGCGCGCGACGCACCTGCCTCATGGCCTGTTTAACATCAGATTCCGAGAGCACTCCCCTGCCTGTCAGTTTCCTGAAAGCATCGGAAAGTCTGTCTGTCAGATTTTCAAACAAATTGTTCCTCCACAATTCCTTAACCGTTTTCTCCGCTCTGCTTTATGAAGCAGTCTACAGAGCATGCAACTATACACGATTTAACGGAATAGTACAAAGCCTATTTTTCTACATTCATCGATCCGTGCCCGGACGGGCAGGTGATAGTGAAATCCGTATCGGTTTCAGAGATGATGTATTCCAGGTCTGAAACTGGACATACCGGTAGCGAATCAGGCAGTAATGCAGCAAGCGGTCTGTTATCTTCGGCAATAGCTGCATAATACAGAATACCGCCTATTTCGAAAGCAAGGGAATCCATACGGGTCAAGCAGATCTGGGCATTCAGTTCTGCCCTTAACCTGTCTATTTCTTCCTGATCAATCAGCCGTGTACTTTCTCGGGTGGTGCATGCGGAAAGAAACGAAATGAGCAGTATTATGACGGCAAGCCGTTTCATCTGAGTTTAGCAATGGCTGCAGCCGGATCATCAGAACTCGTTATGAAAGAGCCCGAAACAAGGATGTCAGCTCCGGCTGATCTGAGTTCTTCAGCATTTGCATCGGTGACTCCACCGTCCACCGATATCAGCGCCCCGCCTCCACCGTAACTGTCAAGAATTCGTCTTGTTTCCGGTATCTTATCATGCACGCATCCCAGATGCTTCTGTCCCCCGTAACCGGGGTTGACTGTCATAATCAGGACAAGATCCACCGCGGGTGCAACCCACCTCAGGAAATCAACGGGTGTTGAAGGGTTCACCGCTACACCGGCCTTTGAACCTGCGAGTCTGATCTGCTGAAGCAGCCTGTCAAGGTGCGAAGTGACCTCAGCGTGTACCGTAATGTAACTGCATCCCGCATCCGCAAAGGCTTTTATCAGATGGGAGGGTTTCTGAACCATAAGGTGCGCGTCAACGGGTATGTCAACACGACGGACAATTGAGGCCGCAATACCGGCACCTACCGTTAATACAGGTACAAACACTCCATCCATTACATCAAGATGAATCATATCAGCTCCGGCCATCTGCAGGGCAATTGCTTCCTCCGCGAGATTTCCCTGATCACATCCCAGAACTGAGGGGGCTATCATGACTTTCCCCATTACCAGTTCCCCCATTCGGTGTCTATTTTCCCAACCACAAGCTTTATAGAATCACCAGGGGTATACCGCGAACCCGCGGGTATCATCTGTTCGATGACCATTCCATTCTGGAGGATATCACCGGTTACCCTTTCCTCAATCACCGGGATGAGGTTGCTGTTCTCCGCGATTTCTCGGGCATCTGTAACAGATAATCCCACGAAGCGGGGAATACCATCCCATCCTGTTGATACAAGAAGTCTTACAGGTGTTATTACTGAGAGACTGTCATACTGCCTTGGACAAACACCGATAACCATTCCCTCCGGAATGGTGGGATGTGGTACCCAGCTTCTGCCGATGGAATAAAGCTGCCAGTCGGCGATTCCCTCCTCAGCTGCAACAGCGTAAAGACCCAGCAGTGAATCGGGATAATAAGGTCTGTAAAGCGGACCGATATTCCAGAAAATGCTTACCGGAGCCCCCCTCGGAGTCATCGCTCCGGGAGGCGGGTCCTGCCTTATTACACTTCCCATGGTTTCCATCGGACCGTATTCCGACCATTGGCCGGCAAGGATCAGGTTCGCCGATTCTATTTCACGCTGGGCGTCCTGTCTTGAAAGACCTGTGACATCGGGAACCGTTACGGGTGCGGAAGCCGCTCCGATCGATGAGATGAATCGGGGGGTTCTGAAAATGGAGGGCGCCATAACCGTACCGGCAATAAAGGCAAGTATCGCGGCAGATACGGCCAGAATAGTATATCTTAGAACTGGTTTCACTGGTCCCTCCTCCAGGCTGCAGCAAACATACCGTCTACTTGGTGGTCAAAGGGAAATATGCAAATCATTCCATCCCTGACAAGCTCACCGGGTCCGGG
>JAUVUL010000060.1 GCA_030600975.1 Candidatus Aegiribacteria sp. | reverse complement strand
TAAGTTTTTCTCCTATATCCGGTATTATATCGGAAGGGATCTGATAGCTGTCGAATACTTCTTCCTCAAAGGTCATTATTACCATGCCCAGACCCGGCGATACAATGAAGGAATCGGGATACAGCATCCCGTAAGGCGTTTCTACAGTAACGGAATCGTCAAGTGAAAAAATGCAGAGTGTTACTGCATGGTTGGGTGAAATCGCGACTGCTGTGGATAATTCTGTTATACCCGGGGAGATTTCTATTCGTACCGAAAGTGCCTGATCCATCACGGAGGTCGGTGTTGTGAGTACTGCGGCTGCAATAAGGAACGGAATCATTATTGTCAAAAGGAGATCAGGCTCGCCTGCCTGGAATATTCAGAGAGAGGAGCTGTCCTGATTCCCGATTTCGAAGAAAGCCGGATATCAGCGTTCTTTGATTCAATTGCGGCTATTCCGATGCCTGCAGGTTCAGTGATCGATTCCTGATCGCCGGAAAGTGGAAGTATCGTAAGGGCGAAGATCAGAATAGCAGCAACAGCGGGCACCGCCAGAAACGCGCTGCGGAGCCTGTGCTCCGAATGCCTGATATCGACGGTGGTATGGAGCATTTCCCTGACCTTCTTTTCAAGGTCTGCAGGAGGGGGAGGAGCGGGTAGTTTTCTGGCTATCTCCGAAATATCCCTGCACATATTCAAAGCTTTTCTACATGAACCGCAACCCATCAGGTGGAAATCAAGAAGTCTTTTCTGATATTCGGCAGCTTCTCCATCGATAATAAGGCTTATTATTCTTAAAGCATTTGAACAGTTCATTTCCACTCTTCCCATACGTCGTCCAGCAGCTCTCTCAGTCTTGTTCTGGCGCGGTTTATCCTTGATTTTACAGTTCCAAGGCGGATATTAAGGACATCCGCAATATCCTCGTACGACATCTGTTCCTGTTCTATGAGAATGAACGGCTCTCTGTAATGGGGAGGCAGCTTGTCAACTGCTTCCTCTATCGATGCCCTGAGTTCAACTCTTCCAGCATTGTAATGTGGTGCCGTCTTACCTGGGCTTGTAAGGTTGGCATGCTCAAGCGGGACATTTATCCATCTTGACCTTCTGCGCCATTCCTTCTTTGCCAGATTGCTGGCGATGGTGAATATCCAGTTTACCAGTTTTCTGTCAGTGTCGAATTTGTTTCTGTACCTGTAAACCCTGCAGAAGGTAAGCTGGAGCATCTCCTGTGCATCCTCCTCGTTTCCAAGCATTCTAATCAGCATTGAGTAAATCGGTGCCTGAAATCTTCTGATTACTTCGGAAAAAGCCTCTTCATCGCCTTTGCAGAGGTCAATCATAAGTTCGGAATCGGATCTCGGATCTTTTTCCGTACGTTTGGTTGTAATAATTCTTCCAGTCAAAAATACACCTTTCCCGGGTCGGCATTAGTACCGTTACAGGTAATATACCCAATACTGCCTGTCTTGTTCCAGTCCCCATTACTTGACCTGAAGATGATTTATGGTGAAGATAGTGTCTACCATGAAAAAGAAAAGCACCATATTAAGAATTCTATCGTATCTCCGCCCCTACTGGAAGTGGATGACCGGGGCCATGCTGTGCATGGTTCTCTTCGCTGTTTTCAGCGGAGCTTCACTGGGTATGATCCTGCCTTTGTTTGATAATGTTTTTGTAAGGAATGATACAGTGGAGGATAAGTGTGATTTTCTGCCTTCGCTCAGGCAGAATACAGGCGAGGCTTTCAGCAGGCTGGGTTCGGAAATGCTTTCGCTGCATCCGGGAGGTGTTGTTTCTGCAGGGGGAGATGTTGTAGAGGGACTCAGAGACACTTTTAAAGAATCTGATCCGCAGCAGGTACTGATAGTTATAGTCCTCGGGCTCATATTTATCGTACTGCTGAAGAACTTTCTCGGCTTCATGCAGGTGTTTTTTCTTTCAAGGGCGGAACAGGGTGTTGTGAGAGACATAAGAAGCTGTCTTTACAACCATCTGCTGGAACTTGATATGGGCTTTTACACATCCGCCAGGTCGGGTGATGTGATGGCGAGGTTCACCTCTGATGTGGGGAACACGAACTGGGCGATGACAGAGATGATGATGAGCGTTCCCAGGCAATTTGTCCTTCTTCTGGTTTATCTGGGGATCGCGCTCTGGGCTTCATGGCGTCTTGCTCTTATTACGCTTCTTGTTTTCCCTCCGGCAATGTTGTTCATACTGATCTTGAGCAGGAGACTGAGGAAAAAAACCCATTATTCACAGGAAAAATTGTCAGATTTCTCAGCGCTTCTCCAGGAAACGATATTCGGTATCAGGATTGTCAAAGCCTTTTCGATGGAGAAATTCGAAGGATCCAGGTTTGCTAGTATTCTGGATGTTCACAGGAGAACCGAAACTTCACTTCAGCGTGAGAGAGCATTCGCAAGCCCGGTTACTGAGATCATGGGCTCCATAGCAAGCGGGTTTATAATGTGGTATGGAGGCAGCGCAATCCTGTCGGGAGGTTCCCTCTCTACGGGGAGATTTCTTGTTTTCCTCGCTGCGGCTCTGTCGATGATGAAACCGATCAAGACAATGAGTACCGCGAACAGCAGGATACAGACAGGCATAGCTTCAGCAGAGCGGGTTTTCAAATTATTGGATCTGGAGCCGGTAATAAAACAGCCACTTAATCCGGTGCCCTTCGATTCGTTTCTTGACAGGATAGAGTTCAAGCACGTCTGTTTCAGCTACGAAGACGGGATTCCTGTTCTGAAAGATGTATCATTCTCTCTCGAGAAAGGTGAAATAATAGCCCTGGTAGGGCCAAGTGGAGGAGGCAAGAGTACAATTGCCGACCTGATTCCACGGTTCTACGATCCTGATTCCGGTTCGATTCTGATAGACGGAAGTGATCTCAGAACTATCGATCTGGAAGGACTAAGAAAGAACCTTGGTGTGGTTACACAGGAGACGGTCCTTTTCAACGATACAGTAAGGAACAACATTGCGTACGGGGAAGAAAGCATCCCCTTGGAAAAAGTGAGGCTGGCAGCGGAGGTAGCGAACGCTCTTGAATTCATAGAGGAGATGCCCCTGGGTTTCAGTACGAGAATAGGGGAGAGAGGAGCAAGGCTATCTGGCGGACAGAGGCAGCGCCTGGCAATTGCAAGGGCCGTTCTGAAGGATCCTGATATTCTTATTTTCGATGAAGCGACATCCGCCCTGGATACTCATTCTGAACGTCAGGTGCAGAAGGCAATCGATGGGCTGATTGAGGGTAGGACATCGCTGATAATAGCCCACAGGCTCAGCACTATCACGAAATCTACCAGGGTTTTCTATATTGATAAAGGCAGAATTGTTGAAAGTGGAACGCATCCTGAATTACTCGAAATGAATGGCAAATACAGACTACTCTATGACATGCAGTTCGCAGGTAAATAGCGCGGCAGTTATCCGTCTGCATTCGCTGGGTGATGTTATCCTTGCCCAGCCTGCAGCTTCGGAGCTTTCCAGGTATAACAGAGTCTTCTTTGTTACATCGGAGCAATATGAACCGGTGGTTACGCGAATGCCGGGGGATATCCATCCTGTACTTTTAGCGAAGGATGCCGGACCTCTCGATCTGAGGAAACTCCTTAAGAGAATGTCACCGGACTTTGTAGTAGATCTTCAGAATAACATCGCTTCCAGAATAGCGACCGCCGGAAAACGGGTTAAAGGCAGATTCCGCATGAACAGGAAGCTGAGAAAAAGGGTAATGGATAAGAAGGCTGAATCAATGCCCTTGCGCAGCCGGGAATTCCTGCGATCCGCAGGTTTCGAGAACGCCTCGGATCCCATACTTGAGAAAAGTGCTGAAACAGGTTCAAAAGGGCTGAGAATCGGAATAGTGACAGGAGGCCGTTGGTACATCAAATCAATACCCTCCGGAGTCATTTCCGAAACATCAAGGATTCTGGCGGACCTTCGCGGGGCTGATATCGTGCTTCTCGGCGGCGTGGAGGATAAGGGACTGATACTGAAAACCGCTGAATCAACCGGCAGGGGGAATATTGATGTATACTGTGGCGCGAATGGAGTTGAAGGTCTTATAGATGCGATTGAAACCCTGGATCTGCTGATCTCTCCGGATTCAGGTCCTGCGCATATGGCTTCAGCACTGGGCGTTCCGGTTCTAGTTGTATTTACATCCACATCACCCTCGCTGGGTTTCTGGAGAATAGATCGAAAGGGTAACTATATGGTCGGCAATATCGGATGCAGGCCGTGTCACAGACATGGAGGCAATTCCTGTCAGTTCAGCAGCGAGGTTTGCAGGAAGGGAATATTGCCGTTCCATCTCGCAGAAAGTGCAATGGAGCTGCTGGAATCATGAAAACTCCGATGATGAAGCAGTTTCTGGAGATCAAGGATAAGCACCGGAACGAGATACTGCTTTTCAGAATGGGAGATTTCTATGAGACGTTTCTCGAAGACGCGAAAACCGTCTCAAGAGTTCTTGGAATTACGCTTACGGCAAGGGGCAGAAGCAGGGAGTCCGGTGAAAAGATACCACTTGCAGGATTCCCGTATCACGCTCTGGACGGCTACCTTTCAAAGCTCATCAAAGCGGGTTATAGAGTAGCCATATGCGAACAGACCGAAGATCCTGCAAAGGCGAAGGGTCTTGTGAAACGGGATGTAATAGAAGTGATAACCCCCGGCACCCTCGTAAGTGGTTCAGCTCTGGATGAACGAAGAACAATTCTCCTCTGCTCAGCTGTGATGGGCAAAGGAAGGGGAGGGCTCGCGTTCTGTGACCTCTCTACAGGCGAGATAGAGGCCACTGAAATGAACAGCGACCTTCTGCCTGCGGAAATCGCCAGAAGAGCACCCTCCGAGATACTTCTCCCTGAAGGAGGCTGCAGGATCGAACCGCCCGCTGGTTGTGAGATTACCGAACTGGAACCCTGGAAATTCGATCTGGATACCGCTGAATCCAGCGTAGAGTCTATTCTCAATATTGCAGCTCTCGAAGGCCTTGGTATGGAGACTGACAGTCCTGCTCTGTCAGCGCTTGGCGCACTTTTGAACTACGTCAGGGATACTAAGAGAATGGATGTATCCCATCTATGTTTCAGTGGTTTGTACAGGCGGGAGGACAGCCTGATAATAGACAGAGGGAGCGCCCGTTCGCTGAATATCACCGAGGCACCACCCGGGGAGGAATCCGGCATACTGTCGGATATTGTTGATGAAACAAAAACACCGGCTGGATCAAGAGAATTGCGCAAATGGCTCTCCTCCCCGACCAGGGACAGAAATGAAATATCTGAGAGGTACGATGCTCTGCAATGGCTTATGGAAGCGAAGGGAACCCTTGCGGAACTGATAGCTATCCTTGACGGTACTGCTGACCTGCAGCGCCAGGCGGGAAAACTTGGTACGCTTCGTTCATCACCCAGAGATCTCAGGGCAGTAGCGGATACAATTGCAAGGCTCCCGGAGATTTCCAGCATTCTTAAGGATTCGCTTTCGCGGATGCTCTCCAGAATGGCGTCAACAGATCTTCTTGAAGAAACAGCAAGGCTGATAGATTCAATTATTGTGGACTCGCCACCTGCGAAACTGACCGACGGCGGTGTTATCAGGGAAGGTGTTTCGAAGGAGCTTGATGAATACCGCTGCATACATTCCGGAGGCCATAACTGGATCAAATCCAGGAGGAAAGAGGAGAGGGAGAAGACCGGTATCCCGAACCTGACCATAGGAAATAACAGGGTCTTCGGCTACTATATCGAAGTATCGAAGAGCCATCTGGACAAGGTTCCGGAACACTACATCAGGAAACAAACCCTTGTTAATGCGGAACGGTTCATAACACCCGACCTGAAGGAGGTCGAATCCAAGATATTCAGAGCCTTTGAAGAGATCGAAAGGATTGAGCAGGAGATATTTACCGATCTCAGAGAGAAAGTCGCCCGGAGTATAGACGGTATAAGGAATGCCGGCAGAATACTCGCGAGACTTGATGTATTGACCTCGCTAAGTACGATTGCGATAAAAAGAGGTTACGTAAGGCCCGAGTTGTCGGATATTCCAGGGATTTCCATCAGGAACGGCAGGCATCCTGTACTGGATGAGATACTCCCCCAGGGTGAATGTGTTCCAAACAGTATCGAACTCAACCAGAGCAGACGCATTCTTCTTGTAACAGGCCCCAATATGGCCGGGAAATCAACCTATCTCCGTCAGGCGGCTCTCCTTGTCATCCTGGCGCAGGCAGGTTCCTTCGTTCCAGCCGAATCTATGGTTTATTCACCTGTAGACAGGATATTTACAAGGATTGGTTCAACGGACCGCATAACAAGAGGTCAGTCAACATTTCTGGTCGAGATGGCTGAAGCTGCTGCACTTCTGAATTCAAGCACCCCTTCAAGCCTTGCCATCCTTGATGAAGTCGGCAGAGGAACAAGCACTTACGATGGATTATCACTTGCCTGGGCCATGGTGGAGTATCTGCACAACAGTGAAATACACAGGCCACTTGTTCTGTTCGCCACCCACTATCACGAGCTTACAGCACTCGCGAATCTCCTGCCAGCCACATGGAACGTGAATGTGAAAGTAAAGGATTCCGGAGGAGAAGTAGTATTTCTTTACAATATTGAAGAGGGCAGCACCGATGAATCATACGGCATACACGTCGCTTCTATGGCCGGCGTGCCTTCAAAGGTTGTCAGGAGGGCAAGAAAAGTTCTTTCCGATCTTGAAGCCGGCAAACATCTTATGCCGGGAGGAGCAGGAGAAGACCAGCTTGAACTCCGTTTTGCAGAGACTGAGGCTGAAGAGAGCAACCCCCTGCTGGAGCATATAAAGGAGTTAGATCCGGACTCACTGACACCAAGGAGGGCTCTGGAAATCCTCTACGAACTCCGTGACAGGCTGGAGTAACAATAGTAAACAGGTGTTTACAATTTATCTTTTCTCACGTAATAAGGTTTCACGACAGCGGTCAAGGGATGTTCTATTCTGTATATTCAGAGGTGATCTAACTGCAATGTTATCATTGACTCTGAAGGGAAATTGATCGGGGGTGGAAATGAGGGTGCTTAAAAGGATTATTTTGAACTCTTCTTATACGTTATTTTCAGTTCTGATGATATTCAGTTCGTGTAAGGGAAGTGAAATAAGTAGAGACAGTGCAGATCGGAACTGGACGGAAGAACGAGAATCCATGGTGATTCTCCTGCAATTGTATGGTATAAAGGATGAAAATGTGCTGGCTGCAATGAGCACTATCCGGCGTCACATGTTCATTCCTGAGGATTATCTCAGCATTTATCCACCGTATGGGGATCATGCATGTCCCATAGGTTTTGACCAGACTATCTCCCAGCCATACATAGTAGCTTATATGACGGAGATACTGCAGGTTCAACCCGGAGAGAAGATACTTGAGATCGGTACCGGATCAGGTTATCAGGCCGCTGTGCTTGCAGAGCTTGGTGCTGAAGTTTACAGTATTGAAATTATCAGTGAACTTGCAGAACAAGCGCAATCTGTACTTGCAGAAGAAGGATACGATCAGGTAAACATTCTTGCAGGTGACGGGTATAAGGGTTGGCCGGAACACAGTCCGTTTGATGCAATCATCATCACCTGCGCTCCTGAAGATATTCCTGAATTACTGGTGGAGCAGCTGAAAAATGGCGGGAGAATGATTCTGCCGCTCGGTGGAAACAACCAACGTCTGGTAATTTTACACAAGGAAGAAAACACAATCACAATTACAGAAGATCTTCCGGTGATATTCGTGCCCATGGTTCATGAATGAGATACCGCTCCGATACTGTAGAGGTAAGAAACACTATCGTTAGGAAACCTGATGGAATATCCGGTCTGGCTGTGGATAGGAGTGAAAG
>JAUVUL010000219.1 GCA_030600975.1 Candidatus Aegiribacteria sp. | reverse complement strand
GCTTCGCTGCCGTTGACCACATTTCTTTTAACGTGGAAAGCGGTGAGATATTTGCTTTACTCGGTCCTAATGGAGCAGGAAAGACAACTGCGATAAAAATATTGACCACTCTGCTGAAGCCCACTTCAGGGACGGCAAAGGAGCGGTCTGGCCTGGAGGGTATTCAATGACAACGGGATTCCACTGCCGCGAACCGTCAGTGCTGTTGAAACGATGGGAGTGGCGGTTGATCGGGAAGACCTTCAGCCGGGAGATCTGCTGATATTCAACAATCCGAAGCACACGGGCATATACTTGGGGGACGGGGAATTCATACACTGTTCGTCATACCTTGACCGGGGCGTGGTGATAACTCCCCTGAGTCATTCGAACTACTCCCGCAGGTACTCATCCGCCAGGAGAGTACTGAGTACCGGTCACTGATATATTGACCGAGTCTGAGAAGGGGTTGGCAGACTAATCCATCCGTCCCTCTTCATCCACCTTGAGAACCCAGATATCAGTATCACCAGCTCCCCATGACGAAGTAAATCCTGAAACGATAAATCCCCCTCCGGGAGCTGGAATTATACTCTCTGCTCCCTCATTGCCTTGACCTCCATGGGTTACGGACCACAACTCTTCCCCCGAATTGTCAATGCAGATGATCCATAGATCCTGCCTGCCGGCACCTTCTGAAAAAGTACTTCCGGCCACTACGTAACCCCGGGGGCATGGAGCTATCGAAAACGCCATATCATCCATTTCTCCACCGAATACTCCCTGGCGCACCAATTCTCCATCTGTGGTTGTCTCAGCAATCCAGAAATCGTAATCACCATAAGCACTCTCAGTGTAACCTGCAATGATGATATTCCCGTTATTTATCATGGTCATATCAACCGGGCAGCAGTTACCCTGCAACCCCGCAATGGTTTCCAGCCATATCTCATTCCCGTCGGCATCGGTTCTGAAAAGAAAAGGAACCGCATTCCCCTTTCCTTCCACTTCCACATACCCGGTGATAATAAGATCTTCACCATCAGCTTCAACTACAGCCTCAGCCATGCCGCTGCCTGCTGCTGGATACTGTCGATTCCAGAGTTCATTTCCGCGGCTGTCAGTTTTAAGAAGGCTTATTACGGGACCGTTTCCGTTAAGGGAATCGACGTATCCGGCGAGTATGAATCCACCATCACCTGTTTCAATCATGTCGTAGGTCCAGTCATCAAAATCGGTACCGAGGGCCTGGTCCCAGACAATCTCTCCTTTATCGTCAACCTTGAATATCCAGTTCTGTTGCCCCTCCTCCATCGTTGTTGTAACACCGGCAAGTACGAAGCAGCCATCATCCGCTACCACTCCAGCCACTGCAAGATCCACCCACGGACCGGAAAAATAGTCCCCTTCCCACAGAATCTCATTATTACTGTCCGTCCTTATCAGCATACAGTCAATACCGCCGGCACCCTCCGACGATACAATGGCATAGGAGACGTCGATTATGAAAATTCCACAGGTTAAAATGCCTCCATCTTCGGTAATCAAAGAGAAGAACGCCTGTTCCGGCAGATCGGTGCCGTAGGTGTTTTCCCAGGTATCAGCCTCAGCAGCGGCAGCCGTTAATACTATGATTGAAACCAGCATAAATCCTGTATGCATGATATTTCCTCTCGATATACGTGACTCTGACAGCACAGAAACTTTATAATCAAAAGAAGAGAAGAGGGGCAAGCATTATATTCAAAGACTCACAGTAGAGGAATTCGCATTCTGCCTTCAGAAATCAACTACCTGGAAATGGTGGACACATCAGCCTTTTATTAGAATACAACAATTACTGAATACACCCGTTTAAACTCTGATGTAAGGATTGCAATGAAACTCTGGACGTTACTTTTCACACTTCTTCTCTCCGCTGTTGGTTTGGGCATCGATATAGATCAGGCCATGGTAAAGATCTACACAAGCAGTATTGCCTACGACTACTACATACCCTGGAGCACCGACGCCCTCAGAGAGAGTTCAGGCTCCGGTTGTGTAGTCGATGGAAACATGATACTTACCAACGCTCATGTTGTAAGCAATGAGACCTACCTTCAGGTACGGAAGGAGGGTGATCCCAGGAAGTATCAGGCATTTGTGGTGACTGTGTCCCATGATGCCGACCTGGCACTGATTACTGTGAATGATGAATCGTTCTTCCAGGGCATAGACCCTCTGGAACTGGGAGAGCTTCCCCACCCCAGGGAGCAGGTAACGGTTTATGGCTACCCCATGGGCGGAGATGCCCTCAGTACCACTCAGGGAGTTGTTTCCAGGATCGAGAGTTCCCAATACGTTCATAGCGGTCTTTCTCTTCTTACCGTGCAGCTTGATGCAGCGATCAATCCCGGGAACAGCGGCGGACCCGCCATCATCGGCAACAAGATCATCGGCGTTGCTATGCAGACCGTGACCCAGGCAGAAAACATAGGCTATGTGATACCGGTTCCTGTGATCAGGCACTTTCTTGAGGACATTGAGGACGGGAGCTATGACGGGTTTCCCTCTGCCGGATTCAGCTACCAGACCATTCGTAACGAGGCTTTCTCCGACAGGTTCGGCATAGAAGAAGAACAGGCCGGCGTGATAGTTACTCGAATAGCCTATGGATCACCGGCAGCAGAGGTGCTGGAACTGGGTGATGTGGTAATGAAAATAGACGGCAGATCTATAGCAGGGGACGGCACTGTGGAATTCAGACACGGTAGCCGTACCAGACTGGACTACATGGTGAACAGACGCCAGATAGGCGAGACCATTCCCCTTGAGGTGATCAGAGATAGCATCTCGAAGATAGTCGAAATGACACTAAGCACCTCACTTCACGATCTTACTGTAGTCTCTAACAAGATTTACGATATTCCGCCGGAGTACTTCATATTCGGAGGAGCTGTGTTCATGCCTCTTACGCTCAACTATCTGGAAGAATGGGGCAGTGACTGGCACCTGAACTCCGTTGATTACCTCAGCTATCCCCTGATATTCAACAATTGGCGCACAGAAGACCGTGAGGAGATAGTCGTCCTCACTTTCATGCTTCCTGCTGAAGTAAACACCGGCTATGAAGGCATTCACTACGAAATAATCGATACGGTGGACGGTATCCCGGTAAGAAGTTTTTCCCAGTTTGTCGAAATGGTTGCCGATGGCACAAGCCCGTTCCTTGAGCTGACCACCAACCTTGCCAACATCATCGTCCTGGACAGGGAGGAAGCCATCGCTGTCAATGGTGAGATAATGGCCCGTTACAGCATCCCTGTGGACAGGATTATGTACTAGCCGTTCAAGTCTGAATCAGGGCATCCCCTTCAAGCGACTCTACTCAATTATCAGAAGTAAAGACCCGGCCCGGGACGGTTAAGAGTGCTCGAAACCGATGGCTTCCTTGGCACTTAGGGATTCACTTCTTACTGCTCCCGGTTTTCGGCTGGCTATCTGATGGATCTGGTATGTGCAAAAATAATATGTTTATATAGATTCACTCTGAATTATTTAAAAGGGGGGAAACAGAATGATAAGGAAATTTGAGCTATCGCTGTATATCAGTGCTTGTGTTCTTCTAGCTTTGTTCTCAAGCGTTACTGCTGGGGAATTACAGCTTATGTCTGAACCTACATCACCGGGTACAGACGTACGGCCCGATGTAGTATGGGAAGTTCACTCCATCGGTAACATCAGCTCAGCTGTGTGGAATATTGGGCTCTGGGGAGACCCCTGGGGCAATTACCCTTCCATGGAATGGCCGATCGGTTCCGGCAGCAGCTATCTATGGTGCGGAGACGCCTGGACCTGCTGCTTCGGTGACATTACCCCGGTAGATTCCACGGATAAGTGGGCGAGCTGCTGCGATTACGGTAATTGGGAACTCCAGCCAAGCGAAGGATACCCAATGGAGTACCTGCTTCCGGGACCGCTGGCTCCCGAGCAGACGCAGTACGGGATAGATGACTGGGCTAAGGGTTTGAATGACGATCCTTACGGTTTGGGAATATGGGTGGAGAACTACACATGGGATATAACAGGATACGATAGCTTTATGGCCATGGAGATGGTCTTCACACATCATAGCGACCAGGGTAGCCCGGGTGTCCCGCTTGATGCATTCGTCGCCGGGATCAGGGGAGACTGCGATGTAGCCACCGCCGATGTAACAGAGTGCCATCTGGATGATGTTGTCTATTACGATGGACACGCCATCTGGTGCAACGACCCCGGCGCAACATTCGAATATGTCTTTGATGGATCGGTCAATGCTAGCACACAGGACATTTACACTTACCAGCAGAACCCTGATAATCCGCTTCCATCCGGCGATCCCGAGAACATCTGGTACCACTATAACTACCTGGGAGCAGACGGGATCCCGGGTAGTTATAGTGGTACCAGATGTTCTCGGGATCGCCGGATGGAAGCGGATTATCAGGGTACCCTTCGTCCTGATGATGTTTACTATAGCAGAAAGCCTGTAAAACCACAGCGTGACGCAAAAGAAGTTCCCAACAACATTGAGCAACATCGGTTCAAAGAGACAAGAATCACCGGGTATCGACTGAAGAAAGTTGCTTAGTTCTCATGCAGTGTCACT
>JAUVUL010000283.1 GCA_030600975.1 Candidatus Aegiribacteria sp. | reverse complement strand
GGTAAAGCTCGGGATCGGTATCAAAGGCAAGAAACCGGTTCCCTTTGATTACAGTCTGCCATGTACTTGACCTTTCACCGGCATCGAGCGCCGCAGTGAAAAGAATGTTCCCTTCCATATCGTAAACAGTATAGGAAGGTGTCAATGTTGTTGCTTTTGTTACCCATATTCTGTCAAGTCCATCGACCCAGAGCCCACCTATTGCCGACCTGTACGGATCGGGTTGCCAGTTGGCCATTGACTCGGGCATTCCCTGCTGGATCATCCTGTTGTTCACCATCTCAGCTTCTATATCGATCTCTTCCTGTGTTTTCCGCACCCTGACGAAATTTTCATCAGTTACAGTGAACAGTTCATCTCCTTCGGGACTCCATACAGTGAATTCATACACTTCAGTGGATAATTGCGCGGTGAAAACGATTCCTTCCGAAGTAGCTCCGAAAATGGGTATATCATCCTGCATCGAACTCAGGTCGGAAGGATCGAACGGGGACATGCTTTCGAAATAGACAACGGATGCTTCAGCCTCGCCCATCTCCCATCTTGAAATGGTGAAACCCATGAACATGCCTTCCTCGTTCTGCAGAAATTCAGGTTTCATGCCTACGACTGCGCCGTTATCTACTCCTGCAATAGCACCAGGTGGTGACGGGTAAAAGCCCTGCACATCCATCATGTATTCCATTTCGGAATTGAAATAGATCAGCTTGCCTCCCATTGCATCCGAAACAGCGGCTCCCGGTTCCAGGGAATCAACAACAGGAAACTCGGACACTACGATGCCCTCTTCACCTGGAAAAAATGTCATTCCAACTGGAAGCAGGAATTCGCCTGGGCCGCTGCCCTGGCGGCCGATACGCTGCAGAAATTCCCCGGATGGAGAGAAGATGCTCATACAGCTTTTCTGCATATCCAGTATCGCTATTTCCCCTTTAGTTGAAATGTCGGCTGCGGATATCTGACCGAAAACGTAGTTGCTGTCTCCCATTTCGATCCCTATTGAATCGGACAGGATCAGGTATTCATCTGCTTCGGGAAGCACGTACTCCTCCGAGGCTGCAACTTCTCCGTTACCTTCATCTTCAGATATGTCTTCTGCCGGCTGCTCTCCGCACGCAAGAGTAAGGAGAAGCACACTTAATACTAAGACCAGGATCTCTTTCATCTGTTTACCCCTTTTCTTTCTACAGACTGAAATAGAGGGAATGCTCCTTCGGGTGAGGGCTTCCCCGGAAACTTGCCACTTCATCTCTCTTCATTTCAATATAATCATCGATCATTCCGTTCGAGAAAACGTCTCCTTCTTCAAGGAATTCCCTGTCGGCTTCAAGTGCGTCCAGGGCTTCACCCAGGTTTTCTGGAAGCATGTGAAGATCTTCCATATTGTAATCCTCCGCAAATACGTTCTCATCAATCGGACCATAACCCAGTTTCTCAGGGTCCATTTCCTTCTTCATTCCGTCAATCGCGGCCATGAGGATAGCACTCATCGAGAGGTAGGGATTGCTGATCCCATCGGGAACCCTGTACTCGAACCGCATTGATTCCGGCGTTCTGGCATAAGATGGAACCCTTATGGCGGCGCTTCTGTTGGGACCGGAGAAAAATCTGTATACAGGTGCTTCCTGCCCCGGAACAAGTCGATGATAGCTGTTAACCGAAGCGTTGCTGAAGGCGCATACGGCAGGAGCATGATGAAGAATCCCGGCAATCGCGTTCAGGGCGGGTTTGCTAAGGTTGCAGTAACCTTCTTTGTCGAAGAATATCCGTTTCTGTTTGTCTGTCATGAAAATGTGGAAATGCATGCCGGAGCCCGGTTCGCCCTCAGCTGGTTTTGGCATGAATGTTGCCGAAAGGCCGTACTTAAGTGCTACATTCCGGACAATGTGCTTGGTCAGCATGATATTGTCCGCAGCGCTGAGGAAAGGAGAGAAGGTTACTTCCACCTCGCTCTGACCCATCCTGCCCACCTCATGGTGATGGTACTTTATCTGTATTCCTGCCTTCTGCATCAGCATCGTAATTTCAGACCTTATATCATGAAGACTGTCCACAGGATACATCATATGGTATCCGGATTTACCGGAATGAACAAACCCCCTGGCTTCATGGATTTTCGACTTTCCGGGATTCTCTATGCTTCCCATCCGGTATCCCTGGCTTCCCCGTTCGGACCAGAAACAGGCTTCGTCTAAAATGTAGAACTCGAACTCAGGAGCCCAGAAGCTGTCCGTGGCAATACCGGATTCCTTGAGGTAACTGACTGCTTTTCTGGCTATACTCCTCGGATCCCTGGAAAAGGCTTCACCGCTTAACGGATCAACTATATCGGCAAAAATTACAAGCGTTTTTCTTTCAGTGAACTGGTCCTCAAAAACCCTTCTGGGGTCAGGCCTCAGAACAAGGTCACCGGCTTCCGTCTGAGTCATGCCGGCAAGTGTGGAACCATCAAACCCTACTCCGCGCAGGAAAAACTCTTCGTCCACCATCGATGCCGGTACTGTTACATGACGCCAGTGTCCCTGAAGATCGGTAAATCTTACATCAAGTTCATCATAATTCTCGTTCAGGATTCTTTCAAGTTGAATTTTCACGGTCTTGTTAAACACCACTTTTTATCCTCCCGCAGTTTTTTCTGATTCCCGAATATACGAATCTATAATTCCGTCAAGATATCCCTGAATATCGGAACCGGGTATCCCGCCGGTATTTTTCCCGTCAATAAAAATCTGTATCCCGGATGGAGTCCCGATGAGAGCTACATCCGCGTCTCTTGCCTCACCTGGCCCATTAACTTCGCACCCCATCACCGCTATGGTAATATTCCCTGTTTTACCTTCTATACTCTCCTGAACTGATTCAGCAATCCCGGCAACGTCTATCCGGGCTCTGGCGCATGTCGGGCAGCTAATAACCCGTGGAAACCTATGCCGGATATCAAGTGATGAGAGTATCTCCCACCCTACAACGGGTTCCTTCTCCGGCGAACCTGAGAGAGAAACTCTTATAGTGTCGCCAATCCCCTCCGCCAGTAGAACGGAAAGAGCTACCGCACTTCTCACGCTTCCCGTAAGGCGCGGTCCCGCTTCGGTAACACCCAGATGAAGCGGGTAATCACATTCACCTGATGCCAGCCTGTTGACCTCCACTGTTAGCATGGGGTCGCTTGACTTCAGTGAGAGAACTATGTCCTGAAAACCTGTTTCCTCAAGGAGAGCAAGATGTCTCTGTGCGGTGGCCCACATTGAATCCCTATTCACCCCTCCGTACTTATCCCTGAGGTCACCCGGCAGGCTGCCGGAATTAACTCCTATACGAATTGGAACCTGCAGCTCTGATGCCTTTTCAGAGATTCTCCAGATATCAGATCTTTGTCTTATGTTTCCCGGGTTGAGCCGCAGCTTGTCTGTTCCGGCTTCAAGCGCCATTATGGCAAGCTCCGGATCGAAGTGTATATCCGATACTACCGGGACCGGTGATCTTTCGATTATACTCCGCAGGGCAATTGCAGATTCCTTGTCCGGTACCGCCACTCGAATAATTTCAGTCCCACGGTTCGCCAGCATGTTTATCTGATTGCAGACAGCTTCAATGTCGGTAGTCGGAACATTAGTCATGGATTGGACGGATATGGGTGCCCCGCCTCCTATCGGCAGACCTCCGGCCAAAACCATTCTTGTATGTGACCTGCTGATACTGATGCCCATTTCCCTCCAGACACAACATCACAATACCATTAATTGTGGAAATATGTATGCAGGGATGTGTTTTTACAAGTTTACCACATCAGTTCACTCGTGCGATGATAACCCTGGGACGACCTGCAAGATCGTTGTATGCTCTTACATCTTCCCATAAAGGGTCTTTCTCAAGCATTTCCGAAACTGACTC
>JAUVUL010000349.1 GCA_030600975.1 Candidatus Aegiribacteria sp. | reverse complement strand
TCCTGGAGTATCAGACTGCGCTGGTCGGTCACTCTGATCACCGTTCTACCCGCGGCTTGCTCCTGTAGAGAAAAGTCTACTGTGGTGGACTGGTCTGCAACCACAGCAATCCCCTCTTTTGTAACCTGCGCCATTCCTACCATCCTGGCAGACAAAGAATATTCGCCGGGAGTGAGGATATTGATGAAGTACTCTCCGTTTGCATCAGTTACTGCTCCGTAGGGTGTTCCTTCTACCATCACGCTGGCCCCGACAAGAGGATCGCCGTCAGCGCTGGTCACCATTCCAGCTATCCGGCCCGTGGTGCCGGCAAGAACATCACCACATGCAAGAATCGTTAGTGAAATCAGCAGTATTCGGCCAATTGAAGAGCGACGTTCATTCTCTCGTGACATCTTGCGTATCCAACCTTTCAACCACACCCGGTTTTTTGCGGACATTTCACTTATCCTGAAAAACAGTGTATGCTCACTGCAAAGCTGCCCACTCCAGGGCGTACTCCAATACGGGGTCAATCCCGTGATTAAAATACCCTATGGTCGCATGTATGTACACATCCGGGGCAATGCCGGTTTCCTGTATCCATGTAGAGCTATCAGCAGACAGAATTGTGTACATGGGAAGGGTATACTCATAGCCACCAGACAGTTCTCTCCACGACGGAGCGTTAACCTCTCTTCTTGTGGTATCTCCAGCCAGGATTACCTGGGGAAGCGCATCAACTCTCAGTGCGAACCCCTCCGTTGCACTGCAGGAAACCCTGCCTATCAGCACTATCACCGGCCGGTCGAAGCAAACAGTAACGGGATTATTGTAACAAGGATCTGGTTCAGAAAGATCATCATGCTCCGGCCCGTTACGACGCACCCAGTAATAGGCCAGACACCTTTCGGTGCAGAACCTCTCGGACAGTTGTCTGACAGTTTCACTGAAACCTCCAGAATTCATCCTTACGTCAATGATCATTGCCGGAGCATCGGGGATATTATCGATAAGGTTACTCAAAGGTGTGACGTCGAGATACTCGTACATACTCGTGACCATTACGTAGGGAATGGAATCGAACATTGCATAACCCCAGGTGGAATCGGCATCCCAGAATGTGAATCCACCCGTTGAGAGGCTGTCAATGTAAGCCCATAGGACAGGCATACTGAAATTAGGCTGAATGTATTGAAGATATGAGAAGATATAAGTTTCTTCAGGAGTTTCAATCCATACATGAAGATCCTCAAGAAGAGCGAACATCTCCAGGAGAAGATCGTTCAACTCCTGTTGGTTCCGGATCTCGCCCACCTCCGGTCTGTACTGGTCATATACGGCATCCCAGTCAAGGTCCAGGAAGATGAATCCTATATAGTCCTGGTCGAAGGACTTCCATACCAGATCGAACTGTGCCACATAGTCATCATGTTCGCCCAGTTCAACCGGATCGGTCAGGCAGGAAATACCTGCGAGAATGAATGAAATCAGTACTATCGGTTTAAGAATCCTCAGTATTATATACAATTCTCTTCCTATAAATCTTTGTCATTATATCAGTTACCTGAAGAATGCGTCGGCAAACACACTTTATAAAAGTAGGCGTTCTTGTCAATGTCTATCTCTTCCTGCAGCATATGAACTACTGCGAAGCTGCCCACTCCAGGGCATACTCCAATACGGGGTCAACCCCTTGATTAAAATCCTCCGGGGTCGTCTCTATGTACACATCCGGGGCAATGCCGGTTTCCTGTATCCAGCTCGAGCTATCGACAGACAGAATTGTAGCTGTGGGAAGGGCATACTTATAGCCACCAGTCAGTTCTCTATGTGACGGAGCGTTAACCTCTCTAATTGTGGTATCTCCAGCCAGGATTACATGGGGAAGCGCATCAACTCTCAGCGCGAACCCCTCCGTTGCACTGGCGCAGCCCTCGCCTATCAGCACTATCACCGGCCGGTCGAAGCAAACAGTAACGGGATTATTGTAACAAGGATATGGTTCAGAAAGATCATCATGCTCCGGCCCGTTGCGACGCACCCAGTAATAGGCCAGACACCTTTCGGTGCAGAACCTCTCGGACAGTTGACTGGCAGTTTCACTGGAACCTCCAGAATTCATCCTTACGTCAATGATCATTGCCGGAGCATCAGGGACATTATCGATAAGGTGACTCAAAGGTGTGACATTGAGATACTTGACCATATCCGTGACCATTACGTAGGGAATGGAATCGAACATTGCATAACCCCAGGTGGAATCGGCATCCCAGAATGTGAATCCACCCGTTGAGAGGTTGTCAATGTAAGCCCATAGGACCATCGTATTGTAATTATGCTGAGAACCAGTAGAATATGAGAAGATATAAGTTTCTTCAGGAGTTTCAATCCATACATGAAGATCCTCAAGAAGAGCAAACATCTCCAGGAGAAGATCGTTTAACTCCTGTTGGTTCCGGATCTCACCCACCTCCGGTCTGTACTGGTTATATACAGCATCCCAATCAAGGTCCAGGAAGATGAATCCTATATAGTCCTGGTCGAAGGACTTCCATACCAGATCGAATTGTGCCACATAGTCATCATGTTCGCCCAGTTCAACCGGATCGGTCAGGCAGGAAATACCTGCGAGAATGACTAAAATCAGTACTATCGGTTCAAGAATCCTCAGTATTTTATACAATTCTCTTCCTATAAATCTTTGTCATTATATCAGTTACTAGAGAATGCGTCGGGAAATACAATTTATAATAGTAATCTTTCCTGTCAATGTCTATCTCTTCCTGCAGCATATAAAGGTATCCGGAAGAGCAAGATCAGAACATCCAGAAATCAACATCCTTTCTCAGTGCCCGACTGCGAATATCAACAGGTCCATTTGCGAAATGAGAAACGTCCATACTTGAACCCGCTATTTCCCTGACGGCCGGCCAGAGAAGAACTTCATTCTCTATTATCTCGCCGGGCAGGTTATCGGTGCTGTACCCGTCGTGCATACGCGGTTCTGAAAGCATGCGAAACGCGACTTCGAGTATCTGACCCCTGCTCTGACTGTAGGCTGACCTTAG
>JAUVUL010000244.1 GCA_030600975.1 Candidatus Aegiribacteria sp. | reverse complement strand
TTGCGGATGTGATCTCATTACCTGGCCCCGGGTTCTGGTGCTTGAAATCCACGATACTATATAGACAGAAGCAATTTACAGCAGCTTTGTTCCTGTCGTAGGACGGGGTACTTTCACAACCAGGATCCTGAGATCCGCGTCACTCCTGTTGTACCAGCAGTGAGGAATATCCTTAGGACTGTCTATCACCATGTCTCTGGAAACTTCACACTCTTCATTTCCTACTTCAACAATCCCCGTCCCTTCAAGCACATAAAAAAACACATCAACCGGGGTTATGTGGCGGATGAGTTGCTCATCGGGCTTAAGGGTAAGATGGCTTGAAAGGGCATATTCACTGTCGTATACGCGCCTGACATCAATGCCATGAGAATTCTCTGCAACAGGTTGTTCCGATACTCTGACTATGTTCATCATTGCCTCCATTAAGGGGGTGGCGGACCACCCCCTTTTCTGTTTTGTTTCAGCCCAGGATAGCCTTGAGGTCATCCTCAGGAGTTGAAGTGGGCATAATATTGAATTTATCCACAAGTATTTCCAGAGCAGCTGGGGTAAGAAAAGCTGGAAGTGTCGGTCCAAGCCTTATATCCCTTATGCCAAGATGAAGCAGGGAGAGCAGAATGGTAACAGCCTTCTGCTCATACCAGCTGAGAATCATGGAAAGAGGCAGGTCGTTGACTCCGCATTCAAAAGCCCCTGCCAGTGCCAGCGCGATCTGAATTGCAGAGTGAGCATCATTGCACTGACCTATGTCGAGAAGTCTGGGAATACCGCCTATATCGCCGAACTCCAGCTTGTTGAAGCGGTACTTACCGCACGCCAGTGTAAGAATGATACAATCATCCGGTATCTGCTGAGTAATATCAGTATAGTAATTTCTACCGGATTTCGCACCGTCACATCCGCCGACCAGGAAGAAATGCCGGATGTCTCCATCCTTGACTGCCTGGATTACCTTGTCGGCAACAGAGAGAACTGCATTTCTCGCGAATCCTATCGTTATTTTCTTCTCGGGAGCATCCTCACTGAAACCATCTGCTGCCAGAGCAGCTTCTATTACAGCAGAATAATCATGATCATCTATATGCGCTACTCCCGGCCATTGAACCAGTCCGGTTGTGAAGATTCTATCCTTGTAGGAATCCTTCGGTTTCTGGATACAATTAGTAGTCATTAAGATGGCTCCCGGGAATTCGTCGAACTCCCTCTGCTGATCCTGCCAGGCACCGCCATAATTTCCAACAAGGTGCGGGTACTTCTTCAACCCTGGATACGCAAGCGTGGGAAGCATTTCACCATGTGTGTACACATTTATTCCCTTGCCCTCGGTCTGCTTCAGCAACTCCTCGAGGTCCTTCAGGTCGTGACCTGAAACTACTATCGCCTTACCCCTGACGGGGGTAACCCTTACTTCAGTAGGCTCTGGATGACCGTAAATTCCGGTATTTGCCGAATCAAGAAGTTCCATAACTCGGAGATTCTTCTCTCCAACCTTCAGGACCATAGCGAAAAGATCATCAACCGTGTTCTTACGTGTAAGAAAATCCAGACTTTCATGGAAGAATGCGTATACATCATCGTCTTCATAGCCAAGGATTTGAGCATGATCGGCGTAGGACGCAGAACCCTTCAGCCCATATGTTATCAGTTCCTCAAGACCAGTGATATCTTTGCCGGGATTTTCAAGTCTTTCAGCTATGGACAGCTTCGCGGCTTCGTTCTCAATATTTCCCTCATTGGCTGGCATCTGCCATACGGCGGGTCCGCTCAGCTTGTCAGGCTCCAGCTCCTTTTCATCGCAGGCCATGAGATACAGATCACGAATGCCGTCCCGAACCCTGACACCAGTACGAATCATATTAATCAGAGTGTCCGAATCGAAATTCACATTTGTAACTGTAGTGAAGAGTGCTTCAATTACAAAGATATCTGCTTCACGGTTCACTACCCCGAGCTTCCTGGCTCTGTTCGCCCAATTTGAAACGCCTTTTGCAACATATACAAGAAGATCCTGCATCACCGCCGTCTTGGGGTCCTTACCGCAGACTCCAAACCTGTCACAGCCGGTCCCTTTTGCTGTCTGCTCACACTGATAACAGAACATTTCTTCTCCTTCCGGTAAGATTGTCTCATTTTTGCGAATTCATTAATCGGTATTTCTTTACCAATTATACTTCTTCCACCTTAATCGTCAATGGGTAGATGTTTGAGCGAGTATTTCAAATTGGAAATATTGACGATATGGTATTCTATTACTATTTTATGGAGAACGAAAGGAATACTATGTCATTACCAGTGTCTATTCCGGAATCGGTGTCCCTTGCGATTCATGCCATGGCGAGGCTTGCAGCCGGTGGATCCGAAGCGGTAAAGCTGAACGATCTCCTTATCAAGCCGGGTTCAGCAGATCATCTTTCGAAAGTAATGCAGAAACTTACCAAAGCAGGGATGGTGAAATCCAGAAGAGGCCGCGGAGGAGGGTTTTCCCTGGGAGTCAAGACATCCGATATCAGGCTGATGGATATCTGGATAGCTCTTGAAGGAACCTTTGAAACCAGTTTATGCCCCTACATGGGGAATGGATGCACCCTGCCAGTATGTCTTTTCGGCTCAATCGGGAAGGATGCGTCGCAACTGATAAGGAAATATTTCACTGATACCACTGTTGAAGATCTCGGAAAGCTCCTCGAAAAGGGATAGAATGGAATAGTGAACTGATTCAGGGAGACTGTTCTCTTTTTCATATTATTCAGTACTTTTTACTTCCTCTGGAATATCCGGCTTCAGAGCTCTCCGAATAAGGAGAAATACACCGCGCCATGAAATGGCCATCAGGGATAGGAAAAGCAGTCCCCCAAAAAGGTTTGCGCTTGTCAGATAATTGAAAAGTCCGTGGAGTACCATGCCGGCCAGCAATCCCAACACAACCAGCAGTGATGATTTAAGGGTTTTCCTTTTCTTATGCCATCCCAGAGCCAGTCCCCACAAACTTGAGAACAGCGCATGAGCCGGAACACTAATCACTGATCTACCGGTAAGAACAAGTACTCCTATTTCTGCCCCGCCTGATGCCCAGCTGTTCAGAACGTAAATGATATTCTCAACCGATGCGAACCCCAATGCAGCAGCTGTTGCATAGACCATACCATCAACAGGTTCATCGAATTCACTGCGATTGTAAACAGTCCACCGAACGCAGAGAAATTTGGCGGTCTCCTCGGTAACCGGAGCTATAAATACGGCTAATGTGAGAAAGCTTACGTAGAATGGGAGCTCTTTCAGTGAAAAGACCATAGCGGCCCCCACAAGCGCTCCTACAAGAAAAGTCCTTGCCACAAGCTTCTTTGGCTCAGGCGCGTATCTGTCACTTCTGTAGAAGTAAATCATCCACAGAGATGCCGGAAGGATAGAGGCGAGTACCGGAATCAGCATTAAAGCACCTCTGCGAGGAAATATCTGTATAGGATAAAAGAATCTCTCAAATAACTATCCTTACTTATCAATCACAAGAAAGCTGGATTTCTCGCCATATCAGAATCAGCTTCCGATAACTTCTCAGTTCCCTTTTCCTCAATCTCTTCACCTGAAATCAATGATACTGCTTGAAACACTTCCCGGTCAATGTGATTATCAACTGATAGTCATACGAAACCCCGATACACCTCTCTCCTGAAGCCGGATCGCTGAAAAGCTCCCGATGCGGTTATTTTGTCAGTATCAGTTTCCTTACTGCCTGACAATAATCTGCCTCAAGTCTGCAGACATAGACACCGGTATTGACCTCCGAGGCATCCCAGACGACTTCACCGTATCCGGAAGAGATATAATCGCTGATAAGGGTATGTATAAGACGACCATACAAGTCATAGATGCTTAACTCAACGTTACCGGATACAGGGATTGTAAAGCCCAGAACAGTCAACCGATTAAAAGGATTCGGACGATTCTGGAACAGGCTCACAGAAACAGGAATATCAGAAGTACCATGTGATACACCTGTCTCTTGACTGAAGTAGAGGGCACCCATGTCTGCGATTGTGCCATCCGGATCAGGAGGTGAGGTCGGATCACCGGTATCTATACAAGGTGATTTCGTTGAATCCGGTTCCGGATAACCTGTCCAGGTGAGATCGAAATCACCGGACGCGGGATCTTCGAAAAGCGGATCATCATCTATGCACCCGGTTCCGAACCAGGGCTCGCCTTCTCCGCCTTCGATATCCGAGTATTCTACCGTTACCGTCTG
>JAUVUL010000285.1 GCA_030600975.1 Candidatus Aegiribacteria sp. | reverse complement strand
CTATGTACTTCCTTATGCGGTAGCAATAGACATGAAGCGCCATGAGAGCCATTCGATTCCCGGCACCAGCTGCATCTTCAAGCTCTCTGAAATCGTTCGTTAATCCGGACAGAGCCTTAACACCGCTTTCCTTGTTAAGCATCCTGTCGAGTTCGTCCGGTGACATTCCTTCCCTGCGTACAATATGCAGCAGTGCACCGGGATCAATATCCCCGCACCTGGTTCCCATAACCAGCCCTTCAAGCGGAGTAAGCCCCATGCTCGTGTCGATTGAACGTCCATGGTCAATTGCGCAAATCGAAGCACCGTTCCCAAGGTGACAGGAGATGATCTTCAAATCTCTGTATCCAACTTGAAGATGAGATGCTGCTCTCAATGCAAGATAATTATGAGATATTCCGTGAAATCCAAATCTCCTGATATCGTCTTCCTCATAATATTTGTAGGGAATTCCATAAAGGTAGGCATGTTTCGGCATTTTCTGATGAAAACCGGTATCAAAAACAGCAACCTGTGGAACATCCGGCATAAGTGCCATGCTCTTCTTTATCGCCAGAAGATTGGGCGGATTGTGGAGCGGAGCAAGGCTGCATAGTTCTTCGACAGTTTCTATTACATCCTGGTTTATCACTACCGGACTGCTGTATTTGGACCCTCCATGGACTACTCTGTGTCCAACTCCAGTGAGTTCATTCATGTCAGAAATGAATTCGCCGGTCAGAAAATCTATGACAGCTTCAAAGGCATCTTCATGATCCACAGATCCAAGTTCTTTCTTATTCTTTCCACTGGTGGTTAAAGTCTCAAGACGACCGTTCTTTTCACCGATCCGCTCAACGACTCCCTCAACATTCTTTGATGGATACGCAGTGTCATAATAACTGAATTTGAGAGATGAACTCCCGCAGTTGATTACAAGAACCTTTGCCGGGGGTGAAGAAGAGAGTGAGAGTCCGTATCTGTCGGAAGCGGCATTCCACGCTCCTTCAACTCGAAGTCTCGTGTCTCCGTCAATTTTTCGTTTTCTCAGCCTGTCAGTAATGGTCCTGACAAGCAGCATGAGTGCATTAGGATTACCGGAAAGCAGAGAATAGCACACTCTGTTCGGAATGAGCAGGATAGTCGTGCTCTCGGATGCCATAACATCAGCACAGGACGGTTCGCCGGTAAGCAGGGACATCTCTCCAATTATATCACCTGTTTTCAAAATCGCGAGCAGCTGTCTTTCACCGCCTTCATCGAGTGAAGAGACTTCAACTTCTCCGCTTAGAACAACCCCGAGAAATCTGCCGGATTGACCAAACCTGATTACTAGATCACCTTCGGAGAAATGTCTCAATTCACTTTCCCGGATAAGCTGTTCTCGCTCATCAATACTGAATTCTTCGAAGATCCTTATCGTTGAGAGCAGCTCAAGGACATTATTCATGTCAGTGATACCTCAATCCTTACAAACGGAGGGGATTCCCTTATTCTCAGTTACACATCTATTCTATTTTTCAGCAACTGCGATCGCGGTCATGTTTACTATATCTTCTACGTCACATCCGTGCCTCAGTACATGCGCCGATTTCGAAAGCCCGATCAGAACCGGTCCTATTGCATCAGCACGAGCTAGTTCCGCACATAGCTTGTACGCAATGTTTGCTGATGAAAGGTCCGGGAAGATCAGAACATTTGCACCGCCCCTGAGAGTTGAGAAGTTATAGGTACTTTCGATGATATCCGGGACTATCGCAGTGTTAGCCTGCATTTCACCATCTATCATCAGATCAGGTTCTTCAAGTCTGACCATCTTTACCGCTTCACTGACCCTTCTGGATTTCTCATGAGAAACACTGCCGAAATCCGAGAAGGAAAGCATTGCTACTCTCGGTTCATATCCCAGTTCACGGACATATTTTGCCGTGAACCTTGCTATACTGGCAAGTTCCTTTGCGGATGGATCAATATTCACCGTGGTGTCGGCAAAGAAGATGACCCTGTCATCAAAGACGAGCATGTGTATACCTGCTACTACATCGGTTTCATCATCCAGTCCGATAACCCTGATGGCCGGACGGATCATCTCGGGATAGTGCATTGTAACTCCGCCGAGAAGCGAGTCTGCGTCGCCCATGCGAACCATCATTGGAGCGTATACTCGGGGAAGTCTCATCAGTTTTCTGCAGTGTTGCAGAGTTCTTCCCTTTCTCTGGCGAAGTTCAAAATACTCTTCTGCATATTTGTCAAAATGAGCGGAATTACTCGGATCAATGATCTCTACTTTATCAAGATCCATCCCAAGCTCCTCCATGTGTTTCTTTATGATCTCAGGATCTCCAAGAAGGATCGGGAATGCGATACCTTCATCAAGGATAATCATGCAGGCTCGCAGGATCCGGGTATCTTCACCTTCGGGGAATACAACGCGTTTAGGTTGTTTCTGGGCTTTTGAGATAACCCCTCTCATAACGCTTCTACTTCTTCCGAGCCGTGCTTCAAGCTGCTTTTCATACTCATCCAGGTCAAGGATAACCTTCGCAACACCTGTTTCCATTGCTGCTCTTGCTACAGCCAGAGCTTCCCGGAGAAGAACTCTATAATCGAATGGCTTGGGAATGAGATATTCTCTTCCAAAAGTAAGTCTTTCAACACCGTAAGCTTTACAGACAGAATCGGGAACATCTTCCTTGGCAAGGTCGGCAAGCGCCTTTGTAGCCGCATGCTTCATCGCTTCGTTGATATCCGTTGCTCTGACATCGAGCGCACCTCTGAAGATGAACGGGAAACCAAGCACATTATTCACCTGGTTTGGATAATCGGATCTGCCGGTGGCCATGATCACATCATCCCGCGCCTCGACAGCATCATTGTATGTAATCTCCGGGTCGGGATTTGCCATCGCGAAGATGATTGGGTCCTTTGCCATGCTCCGTACCATGTCCTGGGAAACAAGATTGGCTACAGAAAGCCCGAGAAAAACATCTGCGCCTTTCATGGCATCCTCAAGCGTCCGCCGGTCAGTTTCTACAGCAAACTGTTCCTTGTACTTGTTAAGTCCCTCTTTTCGGCCTTTGTAGATCACGCCCTTACTGTCGCAGAGCATTACGTTTTCCGGTTTAACACCAAGACTGATATAGTACTTCGTGCAGGCTATTGCGGAAGCACCTGCACCGCTTACGACAAGTCTGATGTCCTCAATTTTCTTTCCGGTCAATTCCAATGCGTTCAGAAGAGCCGCACCGGATATGATAGCGGTGCCATGCTGATCATCATGAAATACCGGGATGTTCATTCTCTTCTTGAGTTCCTCCTCAATGACAAAACACTCCGGGGCAGCGATATCTTCGAGATTTATCCCCCCGAAAGTCGGTTCCATCATTTCAACTGCGCGGATAATTTCGTCTGAGTCTTTTGAGTCGATCTCTATGTCAAATACATCTATGTCTGCGAATCGTTTGAAAAGAACTCCCTTACCTTCCATAACAGGTTTTCCGGCACCGGCGCCAATGTCACCGAGACCAAGTACAGCTGTTCCGTTGGAAACGACAGCAACAAGATTCCCCTTGGCTGTGTATTTATAGATATTTGAATAGTCTTTTTCAATTTCCTTACAGGGAATTGCGACTCCGGGTGTGTAGGCCATGGAAAGGTCACGCTGCGTCCTGCAGCGCTTCGTGGAAATAACTTCAATTTTGCCGGGTTTGCCCTTAGTGTGATACTCGAGAGCTTCTTCACGGCTGATAGACATGTTGATACCTCCGTATCGGTTTATGTTTCCTTAAATTCATCATTACTCTTCACAAAATATGCTTCAATGAGTTTCTTATGGAGACAACGACTGTAACATCTGACTTACCAGGCATGTCTTCTGCGCTCCTG
>JAUVUL010000246.1 GCA_030600975.1 Candidatus Aegiribacteria sp. | reverse complement strand
GATCAGAGTACTTTATCCTCCAGGCAAGATCTGCGATTGCACGAGCCTTCTCTGCATCGGTGGAAGCCTGGTCGATCTTCTGCTCCAGAATAGATATCTCATTGGTGTTCTGGTTAACCATTATACAACTCTTACTGAATGAAGGCCTGCTGTATACAGTACAGCGAATTCCAGGCGATTCGAAACAACGATGCTAATACAGTATATAAATACTCCTTCTTCAAAGAACCAGAGACTTTATATTACTCTCGATTCTGTCTCAACAGTATGTTTACACCAGTTAAGACGTAAAAAGGACCCGCCTGATTGACGGGCCCTCTTTTTGTTTCTTGTGCTGGCTCTAGTCCAGATCTCCCAGATCTACCGTAAGATAAAGACCATCGGAACCTATCCACATCTCCCAGAAGGTGTAGGTGTCGTCATCTTCATCCACACACTGGATATCGTAATAGTCACCGCCATCAACCCAGAATGTGTATTCATAACCGGAGTAGAGAATCTCATCACCGAGACGGTCATCTCCCCAATCAGAGTAGTCTGAAGGGTTGGCATAGATGTACCAGATATCGTAGCCGCCGGTGTCATTATATATAGTTACCGGAGTGTTGCCGTATACGGTATCACCTCCACTTGAACCACTGCTTACATAGTATTCCCCGAGATCATCAAGGGTTACGTACCATTCGTAGTAACCGCTGACGTTAACTCCGTACCTGATGTATTCGTCATCGTCCTCATCAACGAGTTTAATATCGTATACATCGTTGGTGACGCTGAACGCGACCGAACCTCCGGATGAAAGGATCTCGTCATCATCAAGCCAGTCGTTGCCCCATGAATCACTGTAAGAAGGGCTTATGTAGATATACCAGATATCATAACCGCCGGTATCGTTTATGATCTCGACCGTTCCGGCGGAAAGACACGTGAGAAGTCCTATTGCTGCCAGCAAAAGGATTGCCTTTTTCATTTCTTCCTCCTCTTTAAGTTAAGAATACAAAACAGAAGTTAAACCATTACCGTACCGCTTGTCAATGCCGATAAATGGTGATATGCTTTTATGAAACTGTATGGTCAAAATGTAACTATTTAAGATTAAGTCAAATACACAGGCAGGTGGATTATGTTTAAAGCTCTCCTTATTTCCATATTGATTGTGGTAGCTGTCTCAGCTGAAACTGTAACAGCGGATCTGATCCAGAATCTGGATGGCCAGATACACCTGAATGAAACTCCCAGGGGAACCGTGCCGGAGTTACCGGGAAGTTACGCTGGAACTGAAGAGGGTTTTCCAATGCTCCCTCAATTCCCGTGGACGGTAAAACTCCCTTCAGGATCGGGTGCTGTTTCAATTCTTTCATCCGAGAGCTGGGAGACCATTGCGGCATCGGTGTTCATCCCTCCCCTTTCAAGGCCGATTCCCCTGATCCTTGAGCAGGCGGTTGATTATACTGAACAGAACGATGTATACCGCTGTGACGGCTACTGGCCATCAGATGCGGTTGAGCTTACCGGAACTGGCTTCATGAACGGATCACCGGTAGCTGAACTTATGGTAACTCCATTGAGATGGAACCCTTCAACAGGGGAACTTCAGAGGCTTTCTTCCCTTTGCGTACACATCGAGACCGCACCGCTTTCAACCGGACCCCTCCCATCCGTAGATTCCGGAGAGGCCAGAAGGATGCTGATAGTTACGGATGTCTCCTATGTATCAGCTTTCAGCGAGCTTGCGGAGAGGAGAAACTCCCAGGGTATCCTTACCGAAATATACACAATGGACGAAATCTACTCTTCCGCTTCAGGGCGTGATGACGCTGAAAAACTCAGGAACTTCGTCATAGATTACTACACCACTAACGGCCTTGATTTTCTTCTTCTGGGCGGAGATACCAACGTGGTACCCTTCAGGTACGCTTACGCCATGACCTGTGAGGGTAGTATCCACCCCCGGGAGGACAGCCTGCCATGTGATCTCTACTTCTCAGACCTTGATGGAACCTGGGACGCGAACAGCAACGATATCTTCGGTGAAGTAGCGGACGATGTGGACCTGCATCCGGACATTTTCGTCGGAAGGGCTACGGTTGAAAATGTTGCCGAGGCGGGAATTTTCGTGGCCAATATCGCCGCATACGAAGACTGTGTTCAGGACGATCACCTTCAGAGGGTTCTGTTCCTGGCGGAGATCCTCTGGATGAATCCATATACCAATTCCGGCGAAAGCAAGGATTACATCGATGAGGAGTTCCTTCCCGATTTCCTGGATATAACAAAACTGTACCAGGCCCTTGGGAACGAGAACCTCAGTACGACCATGGCCGCATTGAACGAGGGGCAGAATTTCATCAATCATGACGGACATGCGTGGTACTCGACCTTAGGAGTAGGCGATGATTACATGAGTATAACTGATGTTGACATGGTGAATTCCGGTGGAAGGTTCGCCGCGTCAATGTACTCCATAGGGTGCTGGAGCGCGGCATTCGATTTCGATGCCATCGCTGAACATTTCGTGACGAATCCGAATGGATGCACAGTGGGATTCATCGGCAATTCAAGCTACGGGTGGGGTTCACCGGGAAATCCGTGCTACGGATACTCTGATGCACTCGATCACCTGTACCATGATTATCTTTACAGTGACTGGGGCCTGACCACAGGTGAACTCCTGGCTCTTACGAAAGAGTATTTCATACCCTACAGCCG
Organism: Candidatus Aegiribacteria sp.; assembly: GCA_030600975.1. Lineage (GTDB taxonomy): Bacteria > Fermentibacterota > Fermentibacteria > Fermentibacterales > JCC-6 > Aegiribacteria. Next base: position 1,524 of record JAUVUL010000246.1, on the reverse strand, counting down.
GTGGGCAAATGTCTACAGATGGCACCAGTACGACGTAAACCTTCTTGGAGATCCTTCACTCAGACCCTACAGAAATACACCATCCACCATAACCGTAGATTGTCCGGATATAGTCACTGTGAATACATCGATAATCCCGGTACAGGTTTCCGGAGCAAATCCGTCAGGTCTGACCGTCTGCGTTCATGATCAGGGAACCAACTGGGAAGTAGCGGAGCTGGACGCATCCGGCTCGTATTCTTTCGTTTTATCGACCCCCGTTACCGGGGATGTAAAAGTTACCGTAACCGGAGTGGGAGTAAGAAGAACCGTCATTGAAATACCACAGTCAACAGGCCCTGACCCGGTGATATCCCAGCTTATTATTGATGATGACCTGGGGTACGAACAGCTTTCTCCTGGATGCACTGCAGAACTTCAAATCACACTGCTGAACCAGGGAAACGAAAACCTTACAGACGTTGAACTTGTGATAAATACACTAACGGGGCCGGCAGCTGTCATCCAGAATTCGAGCTGGTTCGGCATTATCGATGCCGGAAATGAATCCACCGGGACACCATACATCTCTCTTCAGGTGAATACATCGGCTGTAAACGGTGATGTGATAGCCCTTCAGGGTGAAATACAGACAGCTCAGGGAAACTGGGATATCTCGATTTCCCTCCTTCTGTATGCGCCAGGCCTCTACTTCACAACTTACAGTGTAAATGACACTGTATCCGGGAACGCGAACGGTATTCCGGACCCGGGAGAAACCTTTGATCTGATCGCTTCCATAGCGAACGTGGGAATGCTGAATGCAGCATCTGTATCCTGCGTGATGACCGGATACCCCGTACATGTAACATGGTTATCTGATTCGGCCTTTGTGGACTCGATTCCACAGGGTTCCACGGAAACGTTTACCTTTGTCTGTCAGCTGGACGCCGGTACTCCCTCCCCCTCTTTCCCATGGCTCTTTTTCGATATCCTTTCTGAAACTTCTGATTATCAGTCCTGTGATTCCCTGAGGCTAACAATAGGAGAAACCGGAATCTCCAACGATGTGGAATCGGGAACTGCAGGTTGGACACACTCCGGTACATTAGACCTCTGGAACATCACCACAGCCCAGAGCCATTCCCCGGACCACTCATGGCATTGCGGAGATTCCGATGGATACAGCCCGAATATGGACTGCAGTCTGTTTTCACCGGAACTGATACTTGCTCCCGATGCCCAGCTCAGTTTCTGGGCAGCGTTCGATGTTGCCATATACGGTACAGACGGGCTGTACGTTATCGTAAACGACCTTGATGACAGTTCGTCTGATACTCTTGATTACATCGGATCCGGAGGAGCCCTCGGAAGGGATTTCCGGGGAACCGGAACAGGATGGTGTGAATGGAGCTACGACATCAGCAGCTGGGAAGCGGGTGACAACATTCAGGTGGAGTTCAGGTTCTGCTCCGATAACGATTCGGACACCGGCTCCGGCTTTTATATCGACGATATTTCTATTCAGGGAGCCTATACAGGTTC
>JAUVUL010000073.1 GCA_030600975.1 Candidatus Aegiribacteria sp. | reverse complement strand
GGCAACCACCTCCAACGCGTACAGCACCACTGCACATCTTCCCAGCCAGCCCCACGGGAACGACATGGCCCATGAACCGTACACCTTAGTCATAAGCGAAGAATTCTAACAGGGATACGAAAGGGATCCCTCCGAATGGGTAGAGGTTGATAACGAAGGTATTTGGTCGGGGCTGAATGTCGCAAGGCTCGTGGTAAATCCCTTCAGTTACAACCCTTCCTCCGGAAACCTGGAAGTTGCATGCAGTATTACCCTGAGGGTTGATTTTGAGGGAAATGCTGAGCAGCTTGCCGATCCGGTTAATCCCTCAATGGCTCAGGAGATGGAGCGGAGTGTAATCAACTGGGACGTCTTTGAAGCTTCTGCCACACCCATTGGAGGTACCAGGGACGACGGTGTCGAATACGTCTTTGTATGCACCGAAAACACCGTAGACTGGGTAACAGAACTCTTCGAGACTCATCATTATCTTGGACTTCATGTAAGGGTTGAAACCCTTGCGGCATCCGGCGCAACCACCACCGATGTAAAAAATGCCATAATGGATAATTACACTAGCGGTGTAACCCGCTTCGCGTGCCTGGCAGGTACCCACACTGATTTGCCTTCGTATAACTATGGAGGTTTCTATGGAGATTACTACTACGCCTGCCTCACCGGAAGCGATGATTACCCTGAGGTAGCTGTCGGCCGTCTCACCGGTAACCAGGCACAGATAGAGCTCCAGGTTGACAAGATCATCGGGGGCTACATGGATTACGGCTTCGATGATTCATATACAACTGGCATAACTCCAAGCGAAACTGTTCTTGCTGCCCACGGAGAACTATATCCAGGCAAGTATACGCTCTGCTGCAACCAGATCGCGGCTTACTCCTACGGCCTCTGCGATAAGACCTTCATCAAGGTATATCCCCCCGAAGGCGGCACCGCCGTAATGGTTTCTGACGCTATTAACAACGGTATAGGTACGGTTACCTACAGGGGCCACGGTGGAGTGACCTCCTGGACATGGTCTCCCGGATGGAATGTAACCAATATCAACGCCTTAATTAACACTTTCATGCCCCCTGTTTTCAACATGGCATGTCTCTGCGGTGAATATATACCGGGTACTACGTGTCTTGCGGAAGCATGGCAGTGGGCGACCAACGGATGCAGCGGTAACTTCGCTGCCTACGACCCCTCCTACACCGAACCAAACCATGATCATATAAAGCAGATCTATATAGCCCTCTACGATACCGGGATTTTCCGCATAGGCGAGGCGCTGAACGCCGGAACTTCCTGGATAATAGCCAATCATGGTTCCTATGGTCTTACCAACGCAAAGATGTACATCTGGTTCGGAGATCCTGCAATGGATACATGGACCTTTGACACGGCAGGCGAGCCGGGAGAACTTCTTATCGCTGCACCGGCTTCGGTAAGCCCCGGAACCCAGGACATCAGCATAACTGTAACCGATGCCGGGACTCCTGTTCCGGGTGTTAACGTCACATTGACAGACGGTGTTGATATGGTCACCGACGCCATGACATGCTACGAAGAAGGTACAACCAACGCTTCCGGAGTAGCTCTCATCAATATCACAGTTCCCACAGGCGGTCTAATGCACGTTGGCGCATTCCTGCATGATTACAGATACGACATCGGCGAGATAACCATCATCGGAACAGGTATCGCCGGCTCAGAGGGATCCTCAATCGCCCTGTCCCTTGACAGGCCTTACCCCAACCCGATAGTCGCGAACGCGTCCCTTGGATTCAGTGTTCCTTTCAGTGGAAACGTTGAAATCACCGTTTACGATGTATCCGGCCGAATGGTCGAGACCATACTTAACGGTTCGGTTGAATCTGGAAGTCACAGTGTAACCTGGGCTCCCGGATCTGAAATCGCCAGTGGAGTCTACTTCATCAGGCTCACAACCGATGAAGGAACCCTCACACAGCAAGCTATGGTTATCAGATAGCACACTGACTTATAAATGATACAGAAGGCGGGTTCTCAAGACCCGCCTTTCTATTATCAACTTGACCTCCCCCTGCGTGAGCAGTTAGTGTTCATGTTGTATTTTGTTTTGTAAGAATTCCTTATCCATTCTGTAAAGGAGATAATTGAATATGAAATTTCTTCTATTCGCTATTCTGATTTCCGCTTCCGTCTATGCAATCGGGCCGGGAAGCGTTTCAAGCTGGCAGTCCTTCGGAGGCTCCATGGGAGCTTTTCCGGAGGTGACGGTCCTTGAATCCGACCAGAACCATATGGTGGTGGAAATATCCATCCCCGGTTTCTGGCTTTACGACAAACCTGCTGAAGGCAGTACGTGGAATGTCGTTGAACTGCCGGGGTGTTACTCACAGGGAAGAGTGGGTCTGCCTGACCTGCCTTCCGTAACCGAAATGTTCGCCCTTCCATTTGGAACCGAGTCTGTTATAACAGTTGAGGAAGTTAATTCAACGGTTTACGGAAACATGGAGATCCTCCCCAGACAGACCCCCGAGATCGACATGGCTCATGCACCGTACCCCTTTGTCATCAGCGAAGAATTCTACCAGGGATACGAAAGTTATCCCTCCGAATGGATAGAGGTTGATAACGAAGGTGTATGGTCGGGTCTGAATGTCGCAAGGCTCGTGGTAAATCCCTTCAGTTACAGCCCTGCAGAGGGAAACCTGGAAGTTGCCAGCAGTATTATCCTTAGAGTTGATTTTGAGGGGTCCGTTTCGCGTCTTGCCGATCCGGTTAATCCCTCCATGGTTCCTGCGATGGAACGGAGTGTAATCAACTGGGACGTTTTTGAGGCGGTCGCAGATCCGATGGACGGATCCCGTGATGACGGTGTGGAATATGTCTTTGTATGCACCGAGGATAATGTAGACTGGGTTTCAGAACTCTTCGAGACCCATCATTACCTGGGACTTCATGTAAGGGTTGAGACCCTTGCGGCACCCGCCACCACCGCCCAGATAAAGACCGCTATTTCCAGCAACTACCAGAGTGGCGTAACACGTTTCGCCTGTATAGTGGGTACTTACGATGAATTACCTTCGTACAACTATGGATCTTACGTAGGAGATTATTACTACGCCATGATGGACGCGGGAAACTACCCGGATCTATCTGTAGGTCGTATTACGGGGGATTCAGTCAGGATCGTGCGACAGGTTGATAAGATTATCAACGGATACATGGACTACGAGTTCGGATCTGCAGATACTCCGGGAATCATTCCCAGCGAAACCATCCTGGCCGCACATGGTGAGGATTATCCCGGTAAGTATACGCTTTGCTGCAACCAGGTAGCTGCTTATCCCTACGGCCTCTGCGATATTACTTTCACAAAGGTTTACCCTCCTGAAGGCGGAACCTCTGCAATGGTTTCCGATGGTATAAACAACGGAATAGGCACTGTTGGCTACAGGGGGCATGGCAGTACATATGTATGGCAGTGGTCCCCGGGCTGGTCTGCGGGAAGAATATACGCTCTGACAAACACTTATATGATGCCTGTTTTCAATATCGCATGCCAGAACGGAATGTACAATACAGCAGGAACGTGTCTCAGTGAAGCGTGGCAGTGGGCAGCACACGGTGCCAGCGGCAACCTTGGGGCGACAACGAGTTCCTTCACCACACCTAACCACGATTACATGAAAAAAATCTACATAGCTCTTTTCCATACAGGTACTTTCCGCGTATGTGAAGCTATCATGGAAGCCACTACTTATATCATCACCACTCACGGCAGCACGGGCATTACCAACTCCAAGATGTATATCTGGTTCGGTGATCCGGCGATGGACATCTGGACTTTCGATTCCGCTGGATATCCCGGAGAGCTTGATATCTCGCATCCGGTGAACATACTTCCGGGAAACCAGGATGTGATGATAACTGTCACCGATGAAGGCACTCCTGTTGCGGGAGTAAACGTAACTCTTACCGATGGTGTTGATAACTACGGTGACGGAATGACCTTCTACGAAAAGGGAAAAACCAACGCTTCAGGAGAAGCCACCATCAACATAACCGTTCCCTCCAGCGGAACCGTCTATATCGGGGCGTGGCTGCACAACTACAGGTACGACATCAGGTGGGTTCTTATAGGAACCGGAATAGAGGGTTCGCCCGGAAACGGACCTGTTCTTTGTCTTGAGAATCCACTGCCGAATCCTCTTACAGCTGGGGCATCACTGGCATTCACCGTACCATCAGGCGGTAATGTCCGGCTTACTATTTACGATGTTTCAGGCAGAATTGTTGAAACTCTTTTCAACGGACATGTTGAAGTGGGATCTCACTCGGTTGAATGGAATCCAGGCAGCGGTATTTCCAGCGGTTTATACTTTGTAAAACTGGATACTGAAGAGGGATCCGTTACAGCACAGGCTATGGTTATCAGGTAGGTATCATGGGCCTGCCCTGGAGGTTTTCAGCCGCGTTTTAAGGGCATATAGCATTGCAGAGGGAACCTGGATACATCGGAGGGGCATTTGGCTGAAGACCAGAATTTCACTGCTGATATCCTGTGGCGTATACTGGATGTTACCAGACAGCTCAGTACCCCCATTGATCTGGATGATATGCTTGTGCAGGTCGTTGACGTAGCCCGTGACGTTCTCAGAGCGGAACGGGGAACGGTTTTTCTTTATGACGATGAGAATCATGAACTTTTCGCAGAAGTCGGTACAGAGTTGGAAGTTGAAGAGATCAGATTTCCAGCCGATCAGGGGATAGCGGGTATCTGTGCCCGCACATGCAGTATTCTCAATGTTCCTGACGCCTATTCCCACGATGGATTCAATCAGGAAATCGACAGAAAGATGGGGTATCATACGCGATGTATTCTATCGATACCGCTGGTTGGCCTTGATAACAGCCTCGTAGGAGTGCTTCAGCTCATCAACAAGACTGAGGGTTCCTTCAGCAGGGAAGACGAAAAGGTGGCTGAGGTTCTTGCCTCGCAATGCGCCGTTGCCCTGCAGAGGGCCAGGCTGATGAGGGAATACATGATCAAACAGAAGATCGAGCATGACCTTACCCTTGCCAGGGATATCCAGATGCAGCTGCTACCTGAAAGGATGCCTGATATAGAGGGATACGACCTTGCCGGGTGGAACGAACCCGCCGACCAGACCGGAGGAGATATTTTTGACGCGATCAGTCTGGACCACAGAAGGGTTCTGCTACTTCTTGCAGACGCGTCAGGTCACGGGCTCGGTCCCGCCCTTTCGGTAATACAGTTCCGAGCCATGATAAGGATGGCATTCCGTCTTCAGAGCGATCTGTACAGCCTCCACTCCCACGCTAATAACCAGCTTGTAGAAGACCTTGCGGAAGAACGTTTCATTACCGCGTTCGTCGGCCTGCTGGAGGCGGATGATAACCTGATCAGCTACCATGCCTGCGGCCAGGCCCCTCTGCTTCATTACCACCGATCAACAGGAGAGACTGACGTTCTTTCCGCATCGGCGCTGCCCTTCGGTATAATGCCGGATATTCCCCTTGAGGATCCCGGTCCTATTCGTATGGAGAAGGGTGATATTTTCGCTCTTATTTCCGATGGAATTTTCGAACAGCCGGATGATGCAGGTGAACGATTCGGTGTGGAAAGAACAATTGATATCATCAACGAGAACTGCATGCTTCCCATGAAGGAACTTACTGAAAAGATATACTCCGCAGTTGTAATGCATGCCGGAAAAGTCGTTCAGGATGACGATATGACCATAGTTCTGGTAAATAGGGAGCTGGATTAATGCTGGAAATGGGATTCGATAACGAAACATACCTTGAGGAGCAAACCAGGGAGATCCTGGCAAGGGTAGAGAGTGCCAGGGGAAGGCTGTATCTGGAGTTCGGCGGAAAACTGATGTTCGACCATCACGCGGCAAGGGTTCTCCCCGGGTACGATACGAACGTAAAAATCAGACTTCTTGAAAGGCTGCGTGACAGGGCAGAGATCATTCTCTGCATATTTGCGGGGGATATAGAGAAGAGAAAGATAAGAGGAGATTTCGGCATCACTTACGATGCGGATGCACTTATGCTTATAGATGGGTTCAGGGCCAGTGGTATACACGTCAAGGGAGTAGTAATAACGAGGTTCGAAGATCAGCCCTCTGCCATCTCTTTCGAGAACCGCCTCAAGAGAAGAGGCGTCGATGTGTTCAGACACTACTATACCAGGGGTTACCCGACTGATGTTGACCTTATAGTGAGTGAGGAAGGATATGGCAGGAACGACTACATTAAACCTTCAAAGCCCCTTGTAGTCGTTACCGGGCCGGGGCCCGGCAGCGGAAAACTGGCCACATGCCTATCGCAGCTCTACCATGATTTCAAAAGGGGAATACATTCGGGTTACGCCAAGTTCGAAACTTTCCCAATATGGAACATTCCACTTAAGCACCCTGCGAATGCAGCATACGAAGCTGCAACCGCCGATCTGCGTGATGTGAATCTTGTAGACCCTTTCCACCTCGAGGCCTACGGCATTACAGCAATCAACTACAACAGGGACGTGGAAGCTTTCCCCCTTCTGAACAGGATACTGGGAAAGATAACAGGTGACAGGTCTCCCTACGCTTCCCCCACGGATATGGGGGTGAACAGAGTGGGGTTCGGGATAACCGATGACCATGTGGTACGTAGAGCAGCCGAACAGGAGATTATCAGAAGGTATTTCCGATACAGCTGCGAGTACGTCATGGGTCTCACCGATAGGGAAACGGTTCAGAAGGTTGAGTTGCTCATGGACGATTACGGCCTTACTCCCGAGAGCAGGCTGGTGGTAGAACCTGCCCGCTGTAATATACCCGCAAGGGAATCGGAAAATACTTCGAATCGAGCGACGGCAGCTGCGCTGGCGCTCAAGGACGGTACTATTATTACAGGCAGAAGCTCGGAGCTGATGCATGCTTCAGCTGCTGTCGTACTGAACGCTATTAAGAAGCTTGCGGGAATAGGTAACGATGTTCACCTTCTGTCACCTGCCACCATCGAATCCATAAGACGTCTGAAGAGGTCCATTAATACTCTTCCTCTTCATCTTGACCTCGAAGAGGTTCTTGTTGCGTTGAGCGTGAACGCCGCAGTCTTCAAACCCGCATCGGACGGAATGGCGAAGCTTACCGAGCTGAGAGAATGCGAAGCTCATCTTACCCACATGCCGTCATCGGGAGACGAAAGCGGTCTGAGGAGTCTTGGTATCTATGTAACCTGTGACCCTCTTTTCGGCAGCAGAAGACTTTACAGCGGCTAGCCCGCAAATCTCACCAGCTTTTGTTTCGAAGCGGCGTAGACAGTTGTGGCTACGAGGCTTGCGAGTGCAGACTCCGCAGGCGTACTTCTACAGTACGTCGAGGACGGATGTGCGAGTATGACGCGTCATACTCGCACATCCGTCCTCGACGTACTGTAGAAGTACGCCTGCGGAGTCTGCACTCGCAAGCCTCG
>JAUVUL010000134.1 GCA_030600975.1 Candidatus Aegiribacteria sp. | reverse complement strand
CGAGTATCGTGCTGCCAACCAAGAGTATGATCTCTATCCACACCTCGGCACCAGTTATAGTAAATGTCCCTGGAATGACATTGCCATATTTTACAGAGTAGATGGTGGTGGCAGCTATCCTTACTTCGAATTCAGATCCCTTAATATGGATGGCCCTATAATCGGGTACCATGTTCCCGGAGAACATCCCGATGCCTGGCCGATCCACTGGTTGACCGAAGATAAACTGTTATTTCATTCAGGAGACACACAAGGTATACTTTGCACAGATGGGACATTCTCTTCCCTGCCAGACTCAGTAAGAGACTGGTCATTCTTCGATATCAAGGATGATAGCACGTGCAATTTCAGAAGAGGTCATGGTGAGCCGCTGGAGTATGGGCTTATACAATGGGACGATTTCAAGGTTCTCTGGAGCGATATTATAGAGCTTTAGTGTCAGTCGATTTTATGTATTGGCAAGTGCCGCAAGTGACGTCGATAATAGGACAATGGATTTTCCCGTTTGTTACATACAAGCAATAACAGTGAACAGATACTGTCAGAATTGTGTACGAATCGAGTGATATATTGTCCCCGCTACCATGCTTTGCAGGGACGGAGGTTCTGCTTCCGTCCCTTTTTCAAGCATAGAGAAAACTAAGGTCTGCTCCAGATGAGCAACCTTCCCTCGCCGAATGATTAGATGGAGAATTCGTAGCCTGCGAAGAACCTGAATTCGGACTGCTTCGCGTCGTGTTCAGTAGGTTCGGTACCGAGTCCGTTCCTCTCCAACTTAACGCTGAAAAAGTGCTGTATCCATTCAATACCCAACACTAATCCTTTTTGAGTTCTACCGACTAATCCCACTGCATAGTGCCAGCCGGAACTTCCGACAAGATCGGTATCCCATGAGTCGGGATTGATCACTTGTGTAGTATCGTAGTCTAGCTGTACTTTTGCCGATCCTGTGTACCTGCCGAAACCTACGCGCAGTCTGCCCAAGTATGCTCTGAGTTCGGCTCCCATACTTAATTCGGTAACTCTCAGGAGTATCTCCGGTGGGATGAAAGGACCGTGGTTGTCGAAAATCACACCCGGACCAAAGTAACCGACCTCTCCGTAGAGATAACCACCGTAGGCTCCGAAACCTCTTCCCACCCCCAGCCGAAAGTAGGCACCGTCCTGCTCACAGCCTTCACGGAAGTTGTACCCGAACTGTTCCTGATAGTCCTCATTGAAATTATGTCTCAAACCACCGATGGATAGAGCACCCTCTGCGAATACGCAGAATGCCTGTCCCCAGATAGATTCGATATCATACTCGGGTGTTCCATTCTCTGAATTGTCTACATTCCCAGTAAAGGAAATAACCGTAGAAGCGCACAGGAACAATGCTACAAAGGGCTTGTGGCTAATCCAGAACAAGTTCACCCGTTCACCTCTTTCTGATTTTCTCAATGCATTCATGAATATTATATGGAATTGCATGAGAAAACAGCTTGATAATGAATTAGTCGGATCGAATTTATACAAACAGGTGCGGCGCATGACGAACGATAATCTCAACTCGATTAAGGAGCTTGAGTGGGAGTAGCGTGAGCTTCGATTTCTTTCAGTTATTGATTTTCTTGAATCCCCTGAACCACATTAGAATCTGGTTCAAACGAAGCTCGGTACGGGCTACCAAATCGATGTGAACACCCGTCTCTTTCGAGGCGGGTGTTTCTTTTTACTAGAATTGAACCATGGAGACAGGACTCTAACAATGATACCTCTGAAGCACCCGGGGCGGTTCAGCTGCTATCTGATCAGTACCATTTCCCTTGTTGAAACAGAAGATCCGCTTTCAAGCCGGTAAAGGTAAACACCAGTAGAAACTTCAACACCGGAAGAAGTCCTGCCGTCCCATATCACCGAATGATCTCCCGAACACTGGATCTCATCAACAAGTGTTACTACAAGTTTCCCGACAATATCATACACTTTCAGTGTGACATTTTCTGTTCCCTGCACCTGATAACAGATAACAGATGACCTGCTGAACGGGTTGGGACTGTTCTGGAAGAGACAGGCTGTACCTGTATCGAACATTTGAGATTCCTCTACGATTCCCACACCGCTGGATTCATACATGCCGGTATTCAGAAGATTGTTCCTGAACATGCCCCATTCAATCAGGCTTGCATTGTAAACCTCCGGAATATCCCAGCAGTAAAGATTATCGTTCATCGCGCCGATAAGTACTTCTATATCTCCGTCCTGGTCCAGATCGGTCAGAGTTGGCGAAGACCTTGACCATCCTGTGTAAAGAGGAAACCAGGGCAGAAGTGATCCGTCATGATGCCAGATGAATAGTCCGGCATACGTTCCGGCAGTTATTTCCATATCGCCGTCACCGTCAACATCTCCCAGAGCGGGTGTGCCCTGCGCAAAAGCCCCGGATGTTCCGGTCGACTGGGGCCAGCCGGTAACCACTGTACCGTCATGATGCCATGCATATACGTTGTTATGGGCTGAACCGCAGACTATTTCCAGGTCACCATCACCATCGATATCTCCAATTGAAGCCGAACTGTGCTGTATGCTGCCACCACCCATGTTCCTTGGCCAGCCTGTCACTGCCGTACCATCGTGGTGTACACCGTACACCCGTTCTGCTGAAGTGGCTACAAAGATTTCCAGGTCGCCGTCGTTATCAATGTCTGCCATTGTAGGCGATGACTCGATAAACCCGGACAGCTGCACTGGCCACCCGTCAACAGGTGTACCGTCAGTATGCCATGCAAGCAGAGTCTGATTTTCTCTTCCTGCAGAGATGATTTCCAGATCGCTATCGTTATCTATGTCACCCACTGCCGGAGTAGCATGGATAGCGTATTGGTCTATATCAAGCACGGGCCACCCGCCATAATAAGTTCCGTCATGATGAAATACATACATCCGGGCTTCTATATATCCACTGCTGCCGTTCAGATCTTTGAATGTGCCAATAATCAGCTCAAGATCTCCATCAGCATCAAGGTCCGCCAGTGTGGGTGAACAGGCTGCACCATCATCGTCTCCAAGAGGTTGAGGCCATCCTGTCTCAAGGGAGCCATCCGCTCTGTAAACGTAAAGATTGGAACGCTGGCCTGCTATGGCTATCTCCAGTTCACCGTCATTGTCTATATCGGCAACAGCAGCTGTATAGTAAGCATGACCGCCGGCCGTGACGGGAAAACCGTTCACCATGGAACCGTCATGATGATAAGCATGGAGATCCCATCCAGAACCTATGAGAACTTCCAGATCACCATCACCGTCGATATCAACAATCTGTGGACACGATTCACTGGTTGAGCCACCCGTATTTATCGGGAATCCCGCCTGGTTGGGGGGAGTATCGAACCTGTCATCAGTGGATTGTGTGATCGGGCTGTGATCCGTTGAAATCAGACCTGTATTCACTCCAAGAGCATTTACTGATGATGCTGCAAGTACTATAACTAGAGCTAGTTTCCACATGTTTCCCTCATCTCAGCAGTTATCATATACTGACACAATACTTATCCATTACAATTCCACAATTTCAAGTATATCCTGTAACCCGAAAGATTTTTCGTTAACTAGTAGTTTCTTATTCAGGATTCCCTGAATAAGAATAATTCAAGCATCCATCGTCGTCAAGTAATCATGTTGGATACGTTATGAGTACTGCTCCTGTGAGACAGCAAAGCTGAAACTTATCCCATTCTGCAGACTAATTTCAGAGAACAGCGAGATAGCCGAACGATTTGCAGTTATCTATTAGGTAAGACTATTCGCGCTGGGAATGCTGATTTCCACTGACATGCTAAGATCATCAATGTATTTTTCAAATCGCATGGCAGTCCTTTTCATAAAGGGGAAAAAAGGATCAGATCTATACGAACCCGACCCGCCTAGTCGAGTAAGACCATCCTTCCGCAGGAGACCTGGTCTCGGCTCATGAGGGAGTAGATATAGACTCCCGATGGAACACGTCTACCGCTGTCATTCCTCCCATCCCAAACGGCCCAGTGGCTTCCGCGTCCAAGGGCTGTATCCACGAGGATCCGCACACGCCGGCCACTGATATCGTGGATGATCAGGCGCACATGGTTCCTCGTACACGTTTCCCAAAGAATGCTGAATGGGATCGTCGTCGAAGGACCGAAGGGATTGGGGTGGTTCTGTGTCAGGCGTAGCTCAAGCGGCTGGTGAGTGCCCGGCTCCTCTTCGATAGAGGTTTGTACGATGCTGAGTCCTACACCTTCACTTGCTGTATAGAACAGGTCCACGTCAACATCGGTATAGGTTTCGACAGCCCCTGAGGGCCACTGGAATACCAGGGAATCAACCATGGTCGCATCCCCGAGGCCGAACTCAACATTGAAGCTCCCCTGGGCGTTGAATCCCTGATGACCGCTGACCTCCCGTACCTGCCACACAACCTGTGTGTCCAGAACCGCTCGAGCTCTCACCTTAGTGCCGATTGCCGAAGTGTTGGATGGGCTCCCGACACAGCGGATATTTATCCAGTGATTTTCAGATATACCGTTGTTTCGGTAAAGGAAGTTGCTCTGATCGGGATTCTGGCCATTAGGGACATACATGTCGATCCAGCCATCGTTGTTATAATCAACCCAGGTGGCCCCGTTCGACCGACCCCCATCATTTACGATGTCGCCCAGCAGGATTCGTGTGAATGAACAGTTGCCGTCGTTTCGATAGAGGAAGTTGTTCTCATTCCAGTCATTGGTGACGTACAGGTCCAGGTCTCCGTCGTTGTCGTAATCGCCCCAGGCGCCGCTGACTGAACTCCCTCCATCGTTAACGATTTCTCCGGTAGTGATAAGAGCGAAAGTGCCATCACCGAGGTTCTGGTAGAGGTGATTGTCTTCTCCGTACCAGTTGGCGACGAAGAGGTCGAAGTCCCCGTCATTGTCATAGTCTCCCCAGCTGCCTCCGATGGAGATGCGGTTGTCGTTCACGACCACTCCCTCGGTGAGCCTGGTAAAGGTTCCATCGCCATTGTTCCGGTACAGGAAATTATTGATCGGGATTCCGTTGAAGGGATCGCTGTTGGCAGTGAATAAATCCTGATCGCCATCGTTGTCATAGTCGCACCAGCTGGAGCTCAGGCAGTGCTCATCATCGTTGACTATGTCTCCTGCGGTTATCTTCGTGAAAGTGCCGTCACCATTACCGTGGTAGAGAAAATTGTCTTCAACGAAAGTAGTGAAAGTGCCGTTGTCGACGTAGACATCCAGATTGCCGTCGTTATCGTAGTCGACTATGCTCGAATTGAATGACCAGCCACCGTCATTGACGATCTGCCCTGAGGTAATCTTGATGAAAACGCCACCTCCCTGATTCATGTACAGATGGCTGCTGATTCCATTCCAGTTCGGGACGAAGAGATCCAGATGACCGTCGTTGTCGAAGTCGCCGAAGCTGCACCCGGAGGAGGTGCTGATGTCGGTGATCACCGGTCCCCCCGTAACCTGATCGAAAGTGCCGTCGCCATTATTGATGAAGAGTAGATTAGATCGGTCGTCAAAAGCATGGGGAATGAAGAGATCCAGGTAGGTGTCGTTGTTGATGTCCCCCCAGGAGGATCCCTCTGCATAGCGATCGTCGTTGACGATGGGACCAGTGGTGATCCTGGTGAAGTCCTGAGCAGCAAGCTCTGTGCTCGCCAGGAAAAAGCTCAAGAGAACCAGCATTGACCATCTTGGTAATGCCATTCCTACTGAGTTATTCGGTATCGTCATTTGGGCTCCATTTCTGATATTAATCTGGATTTTCCGTCATCCCGGTAACATCTCCCTAAGCAGCTCATCAGTTACCTCAAAACACCGATTCCTGCCTGAAACTGATCATACTATCATACTTTCGGGAATGGACGTCACTTGCGACACTTACAACTTCAATAATGCAATCAAGAAGTAGCAGGGTTCGGCCAAACCCTGTGATGTGGTTTAACATGGGGAACGAGGAGAATGGGTTGTATCACTTGTATGGAGCATCAGTTCAATG
>JAUVUL010000099.1 GCA_030600975.1 Candidatus Aegiribacteria sp. | reverse complement strand
TACCGAATTCCCCTGCGAGGAATTTACTAAGTTCAGCGTTCGCCCGGCCTTCGCAGGGAGGAGCCTTAAGGGCAATCTTAACCGTATTATCGGCCATTCTTCCCCTTATCCCTATAACTCCGGCTCTGGGGATAACCTTTATCCTTAAATGCAGAGTTCCACTTTCCCCGCTCATTGAATCCCGATCAGGATAAGATACTGAAAATAGCTGCCTGTCATTCTTATCCCAGGGGTTTTGCCTCGTCCACCAGCATTATGGGAATATCATCCCTGACCTCGTAGACGAGACTGCAGGAATTACATATGAGAACCTCTTCCGGGTCAGTCCTGTATTCCAGCTCTCCCTTGCACTTTGGACAAGCGAGAATCTCAAGCAGTTTTTCATCAAGCATTATTCACTCCTAAATAACAAAGACACCCTGTTCAATTATCTTCTCTTCGGAACCGTCATCCTTCACACCGGAAACGGAAACTTCCTCGGAACCTATCATGAAGTCGGTATGAACAAGCGAAGAATTGCATCTGGTCTCTTCAAGCTCATCATCCGACATTTTGGTGCCATTCTCGATACAGTCGGCGTAACCGTTTCCCAGTGCGATATGACACGCGGCGTTCTCATCGAAAAGAATATTGTAGAAGATCTTTCCGCTCCTGAAGATCGGGGAATCTGCATCCACCAGCGCAACTTCTCCAAGAGCCCGGGCACCATCATCGAAATTAAGGTATTGCTCCAGTATTTCCCTGTTAGTATCGGCACCGAACTCCACCACCTGGCCGGCACTGAACCTGAACCAGGCTCCTGAAACCTGGGTTCCCAGAACCTCCACTGGACGGGTGGTCTTCACAAAACCATCAGTCCTGGTATGATCCGGTGTACTGAATATTTCCTCAGTGGGAATGTTCGGGAAGAATTCTACTCCCTTTTGATTGACACACCTGCCCCCTGCGAAAATCCTGTTCGGCGCCATTCCTACGTATAGATCCGTATCCGGTCCTGTGAAATGAATTTTGTCGTACCTGACTCTGTTCATGTGTCCGCATCTTCGCTTGAGTTCAACGTCGTGCTCAAGCCAGGCTTCAGTGGGATCGTTACTGTCCAGACGCAGAATAGGAACAAGCACTTCCCAGATTCTTCTTTCCCAGTCTTCACTGCTTCCCAGTACTTTCGCAGCCCAGGCTTCGGTAGGAAAAAGACAGACGTTCCAGGCTATCCTGTTAGCGGAAATACCCTTCAGAAAACTGCGCATCACTTTCGAATTCGCTTTGTTGACTTTTCCTACTCGCACAGGATCGGCCCCTTCCAGAATATCGGGGGATTCCGGTCCCCTGAGAGATATGCTGCTCCAGCCATCCTTCAGATAGCAGTCGTACATATTCTCAAGGTAGGACGGAACGAACTCAAGGTAATCATCCTCAAGGGTCTTATCGATCCTGAGCCTGCTCAGCTCCGGGTCAGAGTATTGCATCGATACAAGGGAAGCTCTTCTTGAATAGGCAACTTCCGCAAGAACCTTCGAGAATTCTCGTTGGGCGACTTCGGTTCGTATGAGAAGAGGTTCTCCCTCCTGAAGGTTGATCGCTGTTTCAACTATTATCTCAGCATATCTCCTTCTGAGTTCATCAAAATCCATTATTCAGTCTCCATTCAGTTTCAGTCAGGAGGTTTCAGAACAGTCCAAGAAAATCCACCCCGAAGGCTCTGTAACTCTCGCCGCCTGTTTCGAAAACATCAACAAACTGCAGTGAAATCCTTACCTGCCCGAAGCTCTCCCAGTATATCTCACCGCTCAGGAATCCACCGTTGTTGTCAAAACGGACTGAATCAGCTTCGTCCGTCGCGAAATCGTACTCCAATGCCAGTCCGAACCCGCCCGGAATAGCTTTATTCATACCGGTCCATACACCTGCATGATTCAGTCTTCTAACGTCTGCGCTCATACCAAAATGAAAGGCCAAATCTCCACCGAACGAAAAAAAGTTCTTGCTCAACACAAGGTAGAGATCCCTGGCCTTTCTTCTGTAAGTAGACCCTGATCGGATTGCTTCAGGTTCATTATCGAATCCCAGCAAAGCACCGGGAAAGGATTCTGTTTCATCGATAAACCGGAATCGTGCTTTTATATAAAGATGATGAAACCATGATGGACTGTTAAGCCCTGTGATATTCCATCCTCCGTAACCCAGCCCGACTGCGAATCTTGGGAAGATGCCTGCCGTAAGTGAAAACCTCAAACCGTCATCGGGAAACGTATTCATGGAAAAGTGATACGTTCTGGGCGCGACAATGCCTGCAGTGGGTTCCCTTACCAGCCTCATGAGTTCTCCGGATACAGCTTCCCCTGTAAATGCCAGAAGAAGACTGACAATAAGAATACTCCTGATAATCATATTCGCGGCCCCTTCCCCCTTGAAAGGATCACCGATTCCTTGCCAAGAAGTTCCCTCAGCTTTTCAATCAGTTCACAGCCTGGAAACACCCTGATGGACCTGGAGAGTCCCTTTACCCTCCATCCCGACTTATGTCTGATATCTATAATTACATCTCCGCTGCCGCTGCTTGTCTTAATGTATTCAACGGCCTTCTGCAGCAGTTCGATTCTTGGATTGCTTCCATCAACAACTATTGTAATTCCTGCCTTGAGCTGCAATTTTACTCCGTCAAGAGAGTATACTCTTCTTGCGCTGAAACGGCTGTCCCCTCTTCTCCTTGATACTTCTCCATCCATAAGCACCAGCTTGCCAGGTTCAAGAAGATCAAAGTATTTCTGAAGGGCATCGTTGAATACAACCACTTCACCTGTCCCGTTTCTACCCTCCACCAGTATAAAAGCCATATCGCCACGCTTCGTTGGTATTATCTTTTTCTGCACTATCATACCGGCTGTGGTCACTACGCTTCTTTCACTTTTGTGGGCTCTTTCCACCGGGTCGGTTGTGAAGCTGTCTATTTCATCTGAATACATCTCAAGTGGATGTCCCGTCATATAAAATCCAAGAAGGGATTTCTCGAGTGAGCAGCGGTACTCAAAAGAGAATTCCTCCTTTTCCTCCATTATCGGCTCTCCCTCAAGATAATCATCATTATCGGTTTCAGCTCCCTGAAACAGTGACATCTGCCCGGCTTCCACGTGCCTTCTTGCCGCAGCTCCATAATTAACAGCATGTTCAACCGAATCAAAGAGCGTAGCCCTGTTAACTCCGAAACAGTCCATGGCTCCTGCGCCGATGAGTGATTCTATTGTTTTTTTGTTCACATCTCCGTTTTCAAGCCGCGTGCAGAAATCAAAGATGCTCCTGTATTCACCGTTTCCAAGCCTCTCTTCAAGTATTGCTGAAGCAGGGCCTTCACCCACGTTCTTAATCGCGGATAAAGCGTAGATAATCCTTCCATTCTCATCAATGTCAAAGACAACAGAACTTGCGTTAACTGAAGGGGGATGTACTGCAACACCTATTCTGGTACATTCGTCAATTATCCTGGTAATCCTTTCTATCTTACCGATCTCACTTGTAAGACAGGCAGCAAGGAATTCGGAGGGATGATGAACCTTAAGCCATGCCGTCCAGTACGCAAGGGCCGCGTAACAGACAGCATGTGATTTGTTGAACCCGTAACCGGCAAATTTCTCGATGAGATCAAATAATTTCTTTGCTGTTCTTTTATTAACGCCTCTGTTAACTGTCCCTGATGTGAACTTCTCCCGCATCTGCGCCATAACTTCAGGGTTCTTTCTTGACATTGCCCGTCTTAGAGTGTCCGCTTCTGCCATAGACATACCCGCCAGAAGGTTCGCAATCTTCATGACCTGTTCCTGATAGATGATGACACCGTAGGTCGGAGAGAGAACCTCCTCAACGTCGGGGTGGGGATAAGTTATCCTGAAATCAGAAGCTCCCGATTTTATGCCCTTTTTGTTGTCTGCGTAAAGATCTATCATGTCCATGGATCCGGGGCGGAAGATAGCCACAGCCGCTATTACATCATCGAAGCTGCTGACATCGATTTTTCTAAGAGCTTCACGCATCCCGGAGCTTTCAAGCTGGAACACGCCTGCTGTTTCGCCTCTTCTGATAAGCTCAAATGTTTCCGGATCATTGAAGGGCAGCTCCGTTACTTCCAGTTCCGGTTCTTTTCTCCGGACCAGTTCCTGAGCCCTGTGTATAATGGTAACATTCCGGAGGCCCAGAAGATCAAGTTTCAGAAGACCGATCTTTTCTGCGCTCTTCTTTTCGAACTGGGTTGTAATACCCTCTTTTGCGGAATAGAGGGGAACGTAATCCCTGAGATTGCCGGGAGCTATTATCACGCCAGCCGCATGCACACCAGAATGCCTTGCCAGATTCTCAAGTATGTAGCAGTAGTCGAACAGTCTTTCTATTTCCTTCTCGTCCTTAACCCTCCGGGAAAGCTCCGGTACGCTGCTTACAACCTCCGGAAGCGGTGCGCTCGGATCCGGAGCAGATGCTACCAGTTTAGCCAGGACATCCCCTTCCGACACGCTCAGCCCCATGACCCTTGCCACATCGCGAACCGCTGATCTGTTTCTGATCCTGCTGAAGGTTATCAGCTGGCAGACATTTTCCCTGCCGTACATTTCGATGATGTGATCAATGATCTCACCTCGGCGTTCACAGCATACATCAAGATCGATATCGGGCATTTCCTCTCTTGCAGGATTGAGGAAACGCTCGAAACTCAGATCGTAATCCAGGGGGTTTATATCGGTGATATCAAGCGCATAGGAAACAAGGCTTCCCGCGGTGGAGCCTCTTCCGGGCCCCACGGGTATGTCGTTGGACCTTGCCCACCTCATGAATTCCGATACAATAAGGAAATATCCCGGAAAGCCCATATCCCCGATAATTCCCAGTTCGTGATCGAGCCTTTCCAGTTCATTGCTTTGGGGCTTTCGCTCAAGACGATTGCCCAGTCCCTCGTAGGATAACTTTCTAAGATATTCCTGCGCATTGTGCTCCCCCTCGGGAAGGGGAAATTCGGGATGCAGGAAGTCTCCCTGAGTCAGAATGAAATCGCATTTCTCAGCAAGTCTCACCGTATTTGTGACGGCCTCAGGGATCCAGCTGAAGAGTTTCTGCATCTCAAGGGGCGTTTTTACGTAAAACTCAGAGGTTTCAAAACGCATCCGACCGGGGTCATCCAGGATTTTTCCCGTCTGGATACACAGGAGTACATCGTGGGCTTCGTGATCCGATTTCCTTAGGTAATGAGCGTCATTGGTTGCCGCCACCCGGGTTTCTGTCTCTTTTGCTAGTTCGGCAAGCAGGGGCAGAACTTTCTTCTCATCATTCAGTCCGTGGTCCATGAGCTCGATAAAGAAGTTATCCCTGCCGACAATTTCCTGGTAGAAGCGTACTGCATCAACTGCTTTCTTTCTTCGGCCCGCAAGGAGATGCTGAGCTACTTCTCCCTGAAGACAGGCTGAACCTATCAGCAGGCCTTCACTGTGCTCCGCCAGAAGCTCTCTGTCTATTCTGGGCTTGTAGTAGAAACCATCGATATAACCGGCTGATGAAAGCCTGGAAAGGTTGCGGTATCCAATTTCATTCCTTGCTATAAGTGTGAGGTGATACCTTTTACTGCTTCTGCTTCTGTCGGTCATGGATGGATACGCAAGGTAAGCTTCCATTCCAAGAACAGGATGAATATCTCTTTCCGCCATCTTATCAAAAAACTGAACCGCGCCGAAAAGGTTGCCGTGATCAGTTACAGTTACGGAATTCATTCCGTTCTCGACAAGATACGCAGCCAGACGATCAAATCTGATAGCGCCATCAAGAAGGCTGTATTCCGAATGCAGGTGCAGATGGACAAAATCGACAGATTTACTCATCCGGACAGATCCGTTTCCCTCACTCTGAATCCTTTCCGGAATCTTCATACATGCGGTCAAACTCCCGCTGCCCTTCCCGGTTAGCCCTGTCAATCAGGTCCTCTTCGTCCTTTCTGTATTTCAGCACAACATAAATCAGGGTCCAGGCGGACGAGTAACTGGAGAGGAGATACGATATGATTATCAGGAATATGGCGGTTCCGGAAATACCTGCCAGAATACCGGCAAGACCTGACCAGGCCTGGACATCTCCCTGCTGCCCCAATAGCCCGGAGAAAAAGGGAAGTACCTCGGGAGCCAGCAGCTGCGGACCCGATGCAAGCGCAGCGACCATTCCGCTGTCTCCCGCACCGGCAGAAACTGAAAGAGATAGAAAGTTTACGGCAACAGATGAAAGTAACAGGAAGACTGTTCCTCCCAGCACGATAACCAGAATCGAAAGAAGCCAGTAAAGACACAACCGCCATGACTGGGATGTAAGTGTTGAGAAAATTTCGAAGATCGATTCAAAGGAATCGCCCCCTGTGCAGGCTACAACGGCGGGCAATAGTCCCAGGGACAGGATCAGTGCAAGTAACGTCAGTACTCCAAGCAGCATGACTCCCCATAGAGGTATTGAAAGCAGCGAAGCGGCAAAGGGACCGACCGCAGGAATCCTGGATATCAGCCCCGTCAGCGCACCGGCACCGTATATGAGGAGGAGTGTCAGGACAAGCATCACAGGAATCGAGATCAGGGGTAATGCATGCCCCTTTGCGAAGGCAGCTGCATCGGAAGCTGAAAAGAAATCATCTCCCCGGATCTGCTGGAATGTCATCTTTGATACCATTAACGATCCACGCATAAGCACACAAATTATCAGCACAACACCAACAATCAGAAGAC
>JAUVUL010000231.1 GCA_030600975.1 Candidatus Aegiribacteria sp. | reverse complement strand
GTCGGGGGACCCGGCAAGCCAGCCTCCGAATCCACTGAAAAGAATACTCAGCCTCCTGAGGATGGATGATCTCTCATCAATTCCTATTCCCTGAAGTCTGAACTGGATGACATGGTATTGCCCTGGAAGAAAGGAAAAAGCCCCGGTCTCGGGAGTATTGTCCAGCCAGCCTGTTTCAAGCCCAGCCCACCTGTCAGGGCACATGGGAGCCAGCATATGCAGAAGGTTTGACAGGAGGTCTGTTGCAGCCTGTCTTGCGAACCACACAGGAGCACCCTCCTCAGAAGTAGTGCCTGATATATCGAATTCCCATCCTTCCCTTCTGCAGGCAATAGAGAGGTATTCCGCAAGTGAGCGGGGTTCAGAAGATGAAGAAAGAGTACCCGGACCCAGGGTGGTTGAATCTGCTATTCCCGCTCTGTTCGAGTCAAGGACTGTGTGAAGAATGTTCTCAGTTGATCTCGGAATCCTCATGCGACTGAAGCATTTCATTCCCTTCCAGATGAATTCCACAGGCTCAGGTATGAAAATCCCCGCCAGTGCTGCCCTGTATTGGGAAAGAACTGCAGGAGAGCCGATCCTGCTAAGAAGTCTGGCTGCATTCTGGCCACTTACCTGTTCCGAACCGACTCCCGTCGCTTCCTGAAACCATCCATCCCAGGATACTATTTCCCCTTCAGGTGTATATTCAGCTTCCCCACCCGGATACGATTCCCTTACTGATGAGACGGATACGCCTTCCGAAGGAAGCAGGGTCCAGGTTATCAGAAAACCGCTGCCGGTCGGGTAGATTTCCTCGATATAACCCTGATGATTCTCAAGCCTGGCGCTTTTCTTTCCGGAGGCGGAAAGGTGGGTGACGGGGCAGTCGAAACACTGCCTGGAATTGCCGTAGAACTGAAAGCAATATGAGATACCCAGGGATTTTCCCTGCCACAACACCTTTGTATCCTTCATGAAAACAGCTTGTATCTGGGAGAAGTCAGGAAGGTTTGTATCATCAAGACGCAGCTTGTCAAGATTGATTTTATTCAATTTTTTTCCAAAGGTATCGATCGCCTTGTACGGAACTTCCCTCTCATCGTTCCATGCAGCAAGAAGTATGAAACCGTTATTCAGGATCGAAACGTGAGTGTCATTGAAACACTCTTCAAAAGGCCGGTCCGATACAAGCAGTTCTTTTACTTCTTTGTCTATATTGCTTGTAGCTATTGGACTGGCTGACTCCTCCGGTCCGAAAATCGCTAAAACAGTAGCTGAAAAACCTATGGCAGCTGTTTCAAGAACCTTCTGAAGAGAATCCTGATCCGGCTGACCTGCAAGAAGCAAGTCCAGTTCGCAGAGCAGATTCTGCAGCCTGTGTTCTCCATGAGTGGCCCTGAAATGCTCGTATTTCATCGATAATGCAGGCATGATGGAATCCGCCCGCTGTTGAAGCGTATCCGCATCACCTCGCCATGGAGCCACAAGGACCAGGTGTCCTGAGGGGTAAACCAGGCATTGTCCCCTGAGGCTCAGAGGTGCGCGATCTTCATCCAGATCGACCCAGATCGGGAAATGAAGGTTCTCAGGATTAAAAATGCTGCTTGTTTCGAAATGCTCAGTGTCAATCTCAACATTGACCGTGCATATGGGAACGTAACCAATGGTTGAGCGGGACAAGAGAACCGCTGCTTCAAGTTTAAGAACATCAACAAGGAAAGCAAGCAGGTCCTCAGGTTCCTGGACTTTCATTTCAGCAAGCCGCTCAAGTTCCCTGACCGGGAATACCAGGCCCTCAGGTTGTCTGATAAATGTATAGTCAGTTCCTCCAATGTTGTTCGGCGTGCGGGAGAAGATGAGCCGGAGCCCTCTGCCCGTTTTGTTCAGAAGGGTTACCTGACCCATGGATTCAAGGGAATCACCCGGCAGCGAGGATATGAGTTCGCTTTGTGAAAGCTCCCAGGGTGTATACCCGAGGAGACACACGAATCCCGGAGATACCACCGGAAGATTTCTTTCGGGGATGAGTCTTATCACAGGCACAGAAGGATTGTACAGATCATCATCGCCTATATCCAGATAGTAGACGAGAACTGATGAGTCTGAGTCCATGCGGGCAGCTGCAGAGTAGGAGGTTGAACCGGGAGTGAACCGCACCATTCTGAATTCCTCTGAAATGGGCCAGGTGCTGAGGAGTTCTGCGATATTGCTTCCTTCAATGTCCGGAATGGCCTTCGAAATTTCACCTGGAGAAGTACTCACCACACTGTCAATTTCTCCATCCGACAAGGATATGCGAAGAAGCATTTCCGTTGGTTTCAGCACATTCCTCCAATATTCCAAACAGCCAGTGAATATTCTGTTTCTTCAAACTCAGGTAAGAAGTATACTTTGAATTCAGTCTCCTGTTCAAGGCCTGTCTTTTCCAAATCAATATTAGCGGAGTACGAACAGTCATCATTTTCTGTTTTCCTGCACCATTTACCAGGCTTCTGGTGTTCTTTTAAATATTGATGACTGGTGCAGTGCTATTTCCTGGACACTATCAGGGTTATTTCCCCATTCCGTTCTTCAATCTTTACCGCACAGCCATCCTTCACCGCGATTCTTGAACAGTTCTCCAGGGAGGTGTCGCTGTCCAGAAGAACCTCTATACTTGCCCGGTCTTTGCTTCGGAGCGCTTCGCGCAGAATAATCACCGGTTGGGGGCAGGAGAGCCCTCTGGCGTCGACAATAATTTTCATCTACTGCTCCTCTCGCATGTTTTCCCAGCGAATAAGCCGATAACCAGACAGAAGACCAGACCAAGAAACACGGCGTATATACCATTGGCTGACGGTCCTCCTACCTGCAGCGCTCCCGATTCGAGTATCCTGTCTGGTACAGCTGCCAGTCCGAAGTTGTGAGCAATAGCAGCCCCGCCAAGCATCCCGAAAACAAAAACCGCCGCATCGCCATCTCCCTCTCCGGACATGAAGAGCTGTCTTCCAGGGCAACCTCCGGCAAGGGTGAAGGCAAGACCTGCAAGCAGCATACCCATGAAATTCCATAGAAAATTACTGTGGGATACCGGCTGACCGATGAACGAGAACCGGAGACAGGTTTCATCAGTTATCAATGTCAGAAACAGGTTCATGAGGAAGGCAGCAGCCAGAAGAGCGATTACGCCCTTCAGCAGGTGGGAATCCCCCGTCAGTATCTTGTCCCTTAATGCTCCAACTGTACAGAACCTGCTGCGCTGGGCGAGGATACCGACCAGAATACCGGCGCCCAGAGAGAAAAGGAGCGACGCGTGAAGGGAGCCCGGACCTCTCTCGCTTATGAAGAAACCTTTACCTTCTCCGAATGATGGAAAAAGAATGAAAAGAACAAGAAGTACGAACATAACCGCAGGCATTAGTATTCCAGCTATGGCAGGTGCTCTGTATGTTCTGCCGAGATTGTATCCCCTTCTGAGAAAAAGGATACCGACGTAGATTCCGGATGCCAGACCGGCAAGGCCGGGAAATGCGTTGAGATCCCCTCCAGCAAGCCTCAGCAGCGCTCTCCAGGGACAGCCAAGGAAGACGAGCGATCCTACCATGGCAAACATGCCAAGCAGGAATCTGACCACGGGAGCTGACCCTGTTCTCGCCCTGAATTCCCTGAATATCATTGAAGCAATAAAGGCTCCGAGTACGAAGCCGATTATTTCCGGTCTCAGATACTGTACGGCTGATGTTCTATGCAGTCCGAGCGAACCGGCGAAGTCTCTCTGAAAACAAGCAACGCACACGCCCATGTTTCCAGGATTCCCAAAGTGTGCCAGAAGGGATGCCAGAATACCAATTATGGACCCGGCGATTACAGGCCCGATCCCGAGAAAATTCTTGACGTTCAATTCAGTATTCTCCTTTTCCTAGTTGGATTGTTCCGTCATTGTCGATTCGCTGTTCGGTTATAATTTTCAGAACCTTTTCAGATTCGATGAGCGGAATTCTCAGTACGATACCGCAGTCCGAACTGATCTCTCTTGGAGTGGGTATAAGTTTGCAGGAGATTCCAGCTGCTAATAACGCCTTTTCCGCGAGAAGGGCATGGCTGACAGAGGGAACCATCAGTACTGCATATCCTGATGAGCTCATACTGACACTGTTCTATCCGCCCTAAGGAGTGTCTCGGCTATATCGTACATGTTCGATATCCTGCCCTCGCGTCGATTACATTATCCATCTGTTTCTCCTTCAATCAAGCAGTATGCCTTCTCCCTCTGCTGTCTTTCCGATCACCCAAAGCGGTTCATTGAGATTTCGCGCACAGGTGATTGCCTTGTCCAGGTTTCGCGGAGGAATGGTCATTATGAGACCGCCGGATGTTTCAGGCGTATGGATCAGTCTGATAAGCTCTTCGGAAACATTACCAGAGGTATTAACATGGCTGGAGT
>JAUVUL010000143.1 GCA_030600975.1 Candidatus Aegiribacteria sp. | reverse complement strand
ATCTTGAACAGGTATAAGACTCTCCTCGATCCTGATGGAACAGTCAGTCATGGAAGCTATCTCATTCAATCCGCTGGCAAGACCTCCCCTGGTAAGATCCCTCATGCAGTGTATATTCAGTCCTTCCCTCAGGAGATCTTTAACCATGGAACCAAGGGGGGCCAGGTCGCTGCGGATCGTACTCTCCAGCTGTATCCCTTCACGAATGGTCATTACAGCCATTCCGTGCCTGCCAATATCACCGCTGAGGATTACCGCATCACCTTCCCTTATTCTAGAAGGAGCGATATCGATCCCCGTCGGAATGATACCTATTCCCGCTGTATTGATATAAATGCCGTCTCCCTTACCTTTATCCACCACCTTTGTGTCTCCGGTAACTATAACAACACCCGTTTTCAAGGCTGCTTCGGCCATCGAAAGCACAACCTTCCAGAACGTCTCCATAGAAAAACCTTCTTCTATGATGAAACCGGCACTGAGCCACATGGCATCTGCTCCGCACATAGCCAGATCATTAACGGTTCCGTATACGGAAAGAGTACCGATGTCACCACCGGGAAAAAACAGAGGAGTAATGACATGCGAATCCGTTGAGAAGGCCAGTTTACCCTCTCCTGCCTCGATAACGGCACCGTCATGCCTTGAATCCAGAACAGGGTTCGAAAAAGCCTTCAGTATGATCCTGTCGATAAGATCGTTCATAAGCCTTCCACCACCCCCGTGGGCCATAGTAATTTCAGGGTGATCCGAAAAGGGAATCGGGCATGTCATTTCAGTAATTCTGCTGTCATTCATTATTTCTTCCTGGCCAGTCTGTAACGGTAGTAAGCTGCGCAGGCTCCCTCCGATGAGACCATGGGTGCTCCCAGGGGGTGTTCGGGAGTACATACCTTTCCAAAAGCAGCACATTCGAAAGGCTTTTTATTGCCCCTGAGAACCTCGCCGGAAATGCAAATCTCCGGTTCATCAACTTCATGACTGCTGACTTTGAATTTCTTTCCTGCATCGAACCTGGAGAAGCGTTCCCTGAGCCTGAATCCGCTGCCCGGGATTCTGCCGATCCCCCGCCACTTCCGGTCTGTTATCTCGAATACGCTTCGCATTATTTCAATAGCAGCCCTGTTTCCTTCCCTGGAAACGGCCCGCAGGTACTGGTTCTCCACATCCGTCCTGCCCTCTTCAAGCTGCTTCAGACACATGTGAATACCCTCTAGAATATCAAGTGGTTCAAAACCAGTCACAACTATCGGAACACAATACTTCTCCGCAATCGGTTCGTATTCGGTATAACCCATCACGGTGCAAACATGCCCGGCAGCAAGTAATCCCTGGACAGCACAATCCTCGCCTGACAAAACAATCTCAATCGCAGGCGGAACCAGAACATGGGAAACAAGCATTGAGAAGTTATCCAGGTCAAGATGTTCAGCCTGAAGTATCGCTGCGGCGGTGACAGGGGCAGTGGTTTCGAAACCAACCGCGAAGAAGACAATCTCCTTTCCCGGATTAACGGCAGCCATGTGCATAGCGTCAACAGGGGAATAAACCATTCTCACATCTCCCCCGGATGCCTTGACCCTGAGAAGATCACTGCAACTTCCCGGAACACGCAGCATATCACCGAACGAACAGAAAATAACGTTTTCAAGCCCGGCGATAGCAGCAGCCTGATCGATGAGCTCGACGGGAGTTACACACACAGGGCATCCCGGTCCGTGAATAAGGGTCACGGAATCGGGAAGAAGCCGATCAATGCCGTATTTGACAATAGAATGGGTCTGCCCGCCACAGACTTCCATTATACTCCATTCCCTTGTAACCAGCTTTCTGATAAGCCCAGTATATTTCAGCGCCGATTCTTTATCCCGGTATTCCGAAACGTACTTCAACTTTTTTTCACCTCTTCTGCCCGATCTGAAATTCCGTCCGTATCCTCAAGTTCCATCTGACCGAATTCGGATATCTGTCTCAGATAATCGAACACTTCAGAGGCCTCTTCCTCGTTCAATTTATTCAAGGCAAAACCAGCATGTACTATCACCCAGTCACCAACCTTTGCATCTTTAATGCCGGCAAGGATGACGTCCCTCAGTACACCTCCGAAATTGACCTTGCCTGTGAGGAAGATAGGATCATCGTTTCCCGATATCTCCTCGATCCTTCCAGGTACTCCCAAACACATCAGTATACTCCTGTCATTACTCGGAATTCATCATAAGTGCTGCCATAACCTGCCCCGGAGCGATGCCTCCATCGTTTGCAGGAAGGCTCCTGTGGATAAACGGTTCAAAACCCATGCTCTCGAGTATATCCAAAACCCTTTGCAGAAGATAAACATTCTGAAAACAGCCACCGCTGAAGACAACCTTTCTCTCTCCAATCGTTTCAGCAATCACGGCAATACTTTCCGCAAGGGTATTATGGAACTTCGCAGAAATGATAGCAGTATCAATTCCTCCTGAAGTATCCATGATAACCCCTTCGATAAGGGACGCCCAGTCGATGACCATGGGTTCTCCGGGAGATCTGACAACTTCAATTGGATAGGATTTCTCAGTCTCCTTATTCCCAATCGCATGCTCAAGGGCCATCGCCGCCTGCCCCTCGAACTCGATAGTCTGATGAAGATCGAGGATAGAAGCAACAGCGTCAAACAGCCTTCCGACACTTGAGGTAAGAGGGGAATTAAGTTTCAATGAAATCATCCTTCTCATGACATCAGATTCCTCCGGGGAAAATGCTCCGGGGGGAAGATGTTTCACTGGATCATCGTACAACTCCGAGAGGAGACCGAGGGCCGACCTTCTGGGTTCCTTGACAGCTCTATCTCCGCCGGGCAGGGGGAAGCGCCTCAGGTGAGCGATCCTTTTAGCTGTTCCGCCGGTAATATGGAAGAACTCACCCCCCCACACAGTACCATCAGAACCGTAACCGGTTCCATCCCAGGCAACACCGAGCAGAGGTGGCCTGACTCCTCTATCCAGTATGCAGGAATGTACATGGGCAATGTGATGCTGAACCGGAATGCCCCTGATCTCTGATTCTCTTGCACGTGCAGATGAGATATAGTCCGGATGCATATCGTAAGCGATAATATCGGGATGCGCATTATACAGCGCTTCTATGCTGCTCCAGACTTCGTCGAAAGCCACGAGGGCTTGTACCGTCTCAAGATCCCCGATATGCTGGCTGGTAAAGACGTTCCTCCCTATTGAGAGGGCCAGAGTATTCTTCAGGTGTCCTCCTGTGGCGAAAACGGACACAGCCTTATCATCCATGCTTAAAGGCAGCGGTGCATAGCCCCTTGCCCTTCGCAGTATCATTTCCCTCTCTCTGAAAATCCTGACAATGGAATCATCAACATGACGGGCTATGGGACGGTTATGAACAAGAAAAAGATCCGCGATACCTTTCAGCCTTTCAAGTGCATCTATTTCGTCCGTACAAATGGGTTCATCACTGAGGTTTCCACTTGTGGCAACTACAGGCTCTCCAATCTCCATCATGAGGAGAATATGAAGAGGAGTATAGGGCAGCATTACTCCATATTCAGGGTTGGAAGGGGAAACCAGTTCAGAGATGAACAGGGGTGAATTCAGTTTATCGCGCTTTTTCAGGAGAACGATGGGGGACCGGTGTGATTGAAGAACTTTTCTTTCCTCGGAGGACACCACACAGAATTCGGAGATCTGTAAAATCGATGGAAACATAAGCGCAAACGGCTTCATCTCCCTTCCCTTTCGGGAACGGAGCGTTCTAACAGCTTCATCTGTGCCGGCAAGGGCAATGAGATGGAAGCCGCCAAGCCCCTTCACCGCCAGTATCCTGCCTTCAAGTACCTCCGCCGAGGCTCTTCTGAGGGCATTGTCCCTATCTGCCAGAGAAACGCCTGATGAATCCCAGAGTTCAAGATGAGGGCCGCATTCAGGACAGGCATTGGGCTGGGCATGGAATCTCCTGTCAAGCGGATCTTCGTACTCCTTCCGGCATTTGCTGCACATCCTGAACCCGGACATCGTTGTTGAAGGCCTGTCGTACGGAATGGAATTGATTATTGAATATCTTGGACCGCAGTTCGTGCAGTTCGTGAACGGATAGCGATACCTCCTGTTGTCCGGATCAAGAATCTCCAGCGTGCATTCCCTGCAGGTGGCCAGATCCGGCAGCACGAATGCCTCCCTCTTTCCCCCTGTGCTCTTTCGAATTTCAAAGGCCTTGAATCCTGCATTGTCAAGGTACTCACTGCGGATATCCTGCACAATGGATACAGGCGGTTTCTCTTTCAGAATAGCTTCAGCGAACTGCACAAGAACTTCTGTATCCCCGTCCACTTCGATAACCACACCCTTTGATGTATTGGATACCCATCCAGCCAGATCATAGCGACGGGCAAGACGATATACGAAGGGTCTGAAACCCACACCCTGAACCGCTCCGCTTATCTCAAGCCTCAGTCGCTGCATATCCAATCTTCCGGGATAAAAAAATCCTTATTGACATATTTAATACAGGTTATATTCTACCATTCTTAAAAGGTTTTAACCACAGTGCTTTCTCACGAACTGAATGGCAGGTCTTCGATGCATGAGTTTTCTCTTGCCCACGATATGACCAGGATTATAGGTAACGCCCTGGGCAGAAAAGTGCCCCTGGATCGTGTTAATGTTACTATAGGACCCCTTTCGGGAATTTCCCCTGAATCCCTGCGATTCTGCTTCACTGAAATTGCGAAGATAGCAGGATTCGGAGAACCGGAACTGGTGATAAACCTTACCAAAGCAAAGATTATCTGTCTTGAATGCGGTACTGAATATGAAGCAAAAGATTTCTACCAGGGCTGTCCGGACTGCGGCTCCATAAGCCGGAGAATTCTATCAGGCAGGGAATTCACCGTTGACAGCGTCGAGCTAGAGGAAGGAGATGATTGATATGTGTGATGAAGTAACCGAACAGAAAGTAGATATATCGACATCCGTCATGAGCAAGAACGACCGTTTCGCAGCGGATAACAGAGAACTTCTCAGCGGAAAAGGTATCTATACATTGAATCTCATCAGTTCGCCCGGTGCCGGGAAAACCACTGTACTGGAGTCCATGGCTCGTTTCTTCGGCTGCAGAATGGCTGTAATCGAAGGTGATATTCAGACGAGAAGAGACGCTGAAAGAATAGAAAAGGCTGGTTGCCAGGCCTGGCAGATAGAAACGGGAGGCGCCTGCCATCTTGATGCCCACGCTGTCAATCACGCATTGGGCCACATGAGCCTTGACACAGATGAACTCGAGTTACTGGCTATTGAGAATGTGGGAAACCTTATCTGCCCCAGCGGCTACGACCTTGGTGAAGATATGAGAATCGGTATCCTTTCGGTTCCCGAAGGTGATGACAAGATCCTCAAGTACCCCAGCCTCTTCAGCAGCATCAACACACTGCTGATTAACAAGATGGATCTTATCCCTCACCTTGATTTTAACGTGGAGAGGACTATCGAGGAATGCAGAAGTCTTAATCCGGATGTCCTTGTATTCACCGTCTCGGCGAAAACCGGTGAAGGTATGGAGGAATTCTGCAGTTTCGTGGAATCCAGCTACAGTTAACATCCTTGAATCGGATTTAGATTAATCACAAATCTTCCAGCGGACTGACCACGCCTTCGTCGCCACAATATATCACATATATCATCAAGAATCTTATTTGACATAGCTTTTTTCCTATTTTGTTGTATTTTTCATTACTAGTAAGGAATATTCTATATTAGTATTGAAAGCAAGCACATTGGCCTGTTTGTCTGTTCAATATCAGGATATCAGGCATAATTGCCTTATATCTAAATGTT